>JANODF010000500.1:0-21507 GCA_031412555.1 Archangium sp.
GTACACGCGGGCGTTACCCTGGCGGATCTCGAACCGCTGGGGCCCGTGGCGCTCGACGCGCTCTCCATCGCCGAGCTGCTGAACCGTTTCCTCGAGGCGCGGGTGACGAAGTGGAGAGGTGAAGGCGCGCTCGATCTCGCCCCGCTCCATGAGCTCGGCTCGGCGCGCGAAGGAGAAGCCCGCGGCATTCTCGCGCACCGGCCCGCCAACCCCGCCAGCAAGCAGGTCGATCGCGCCAGCCGCCGGTACGATCCACGTTCGCTCCCGGCCGGCATCACGCAGGTGATTGGCCACATCAACGACAAGAAGTGCCGCGAGCTGATGGGCCCGTGGGCGTTCACGCAGATCGCCGAGCTGGGCTGTCTGCGCGGTCTCGAGATCGGCCCGCGCGTGGAGTACCACCTGGGCTGCCGCGACGAAGATCGGCTGCTGTTCCTCGATGGGGCGATGCACCAGGTCGCGGCCGTCGAGTACGAGTTGTTCGATCTCGAGCTGCGGCAGCGGTTGGTCTTACGCTGACTGTGGCCCCCTCTCCCCGGGGGGAGAGGGAGGCAAGTGGGTCAGCTCAACTGACGCGTCGACAGCCGCTGCAAGAAGCTGCGGAACAACGGGAGCAACTCAGGCCTGAACCGGTGCGCCACCTTCTGGGTCAGCACCTCGAGCGCTTCATCGCGACCCATCGCCTCACGGCTCGCCGTCGGAGACGTGAGCGTCTCGTACGCACGCGCCAGCGCCACCACGCTGGCCGTCAAACCCTGCGCACCCGTGCTGCCCGGCTCGGTCTCCTGCTCCAGCACCACCGAGGCCCATGCCACCGCCTGCGGTTTGTCGCCGCACCGCACGAAGGGCAACCGCGCCGACCAACGCCGCGCGGTGGCGATGTCTTGCTGATCCGCGTCGGTCAACGGCCCCACCCGCTCGAGCGTCTCGTCTTTGAGCTCCAGGTTGCCCACGTCGGAGAAGAACGCCGCCGTCGCCAGATCCACCAGCTGCGGCTGCTGCAGCCCGAGCTCACCGCCGAACAGCAGCGAGAGCGTGAGCACGTTGGCCGAATGAAACAGCTCCGCCTCGCGCTTGCGGCCCCGCGGCGTGAGGCCAGCAAAACGCAGCGCCCGTGATGAAGCGGCCGCCGCCAGGTCGTGGAACAGCTGCGTGACCACGGGCATCTCGGCGCGCGGGTTGGTCTTCCGCGCCGACAACCAGCTGCGGAACGAGAGCACCAGCTCGACGTACCGAATCATCGCCTCACGCGAGAAGTCGGTCATCGGGGCCACGCGCACGGGCGCCGCCGGCGGCTTCGGCGTGTTCGGCACGGTGGACGACAACGTGATGGACGGCGTCTCCACGCTCTCCGCCGCAGCGCCCGCGGCCAGCCAGCGCACCAGGTGCTCCAGCTCGGCGCGTGCGGGTTGCCGGGTGAAGGTGAAGCCGCCGATGCCGCGGGTCTGGAACGCCTTGACCACGCGATCCACGGAAGGGTCCGAACCTTCGTGCACGAGCGCACCGTTGACGGTGAGCCCGGTGGTGCAGTTGACGACCGCCTGGGTCCCCGCGGGCAACAGCGTGGCCAGACACTTCGACAACCGCGCGAACGCCACGTCGAAGGTGGCGCTGTCGACCTCGACCAGGCGCGAACCACCCGCGAGTGACGCGAGGTCGAGCAGCACGTCTTTCCAGGTGGGCGGGTTGCGATCCCACCGGCGCGATTCGACCGTCGCGGTGGTGGTGCGCTCGATGAGCTCGGCCGCGCGCAGGTGACGATCGGCCGCGGCCCGCACGGTCTCGCCCAACGCCTTGTCGGTGGCCATGCGCCGCATCAGCTCGGCGGCCGCGGGCGTCTTCATCACGGACAACGCTTCGAGCACCTCGACCTTGCGCGCGTCGTGTTTGGCCCGGCCCAGCAGCGGCGGCTTCTGGTTGAGCTCGTTGACCACCAGCTCGAAGGCGGCCGGTGAGCTCGAAGCGCCCGCGGCCACCCACATCGCGCGGCGAAGCGGCTCGCTCCAATCACCGGAACGTTGGGGCGTGAGGAAAGGTTGCAGCGCGGCCAACACGCGGTCGGGGAAGTACTTGCCGAGCAGGTGCAGCGCGTGAACCCGCGTCTCCTGAAGTTCAGAAGCGGCGTCGGCGTCTGGCCCGCTGGGGCGAGGAGGCTCTTCGGTGACGGCCTGGGTGATCACCCGGAAAGCGTCCTCCGTCGCGGCGCGCGCGATGCCCGTCAACACGTCGCGGCGGCGGCCGGCATCGAGCCGGGCGAGCAGCTCCTTCAAGATGCGCTGGCGATCGGGCACCCGGCCGGTCTCCACGCAGAAGGCCAGCTCCATCAGGCGGCGGGGGCGTTTGGGAGCGAGCTTCTCGAGGAACGGTTCGGGGTTCAGCGCCGCGAGACCCGCGAGGCCCGGCAGCACCGCGTCGCGGCTGGCGGGGAGATCCAGGTTCTCGAACAAGGTGAGCCACACCCGCGCGAAGGGCGCTCCGAAGAAGGGCAGCAGCCGGCCGAGCCCCTCCATGTCGGAGGGCGGCGCTTCACGCAGCCGCTGCGAGATGCGGCGCGCTTGATCAGCCGTGGCCAGGGTGGAGAGCGCGAGCTCGTAGAGGGCGCGTTGTGGGCCGTCGGCGTTCGAGGCGGCCCGCAGTTTTTCGAGCAGCGTGGCCAGCGCGCCCCATGCTTCGGCGAGCAGCAGGCCATCGACCGCGCCGGTGATGCGCTCGGCGACCAGCACCTCGGCATCCTTCGCGCTCATCAGGCGGTGCGCGTGCAGCGGGAAGCGCACCATCACGTTCAACGTGTCATCGAGCTCGAACTGGCGCCGCACCGACTCGAGCACCTCGAGCGACGCCAGCGGTGCGCCCGGCTCGTACAGGCGCATGTTCGACGCATCGGCCATCACCAGGGCGGTGCGCGCTTCGGGGGTGTTGAGCACCTGAACGCGGGCCACCGGCAAGGGCGTGGGCTGCTTCGCCACGGCCACGGCCGGCGGTCTCGGCGGCTCCTGCACGCGAGAGGGCGAGGTGAACACGCCGGAGATCCGCCCGGTGTCGGGCCTGGGGGCCGAAGGGGGTGGGGGCGGCGGCGGCTCGGGAGGCGGCGCACCGCCGGCAGCGGCGATGGCGGCGGCGCGCGCGGCATTGAAGGCCTCGATGCTCAACGGCGCGCGCGTGGTGCCGACGGTGATCTTCATCTCCGAGCTTTCGCCCGCGGCCGGAGCAGGAGCAGGCTTCGGAGGCACGAGCGCGGGCGCAGGAATCGGCGGCGTCGTGTCGAGATCGGAGAAGAGATCGCTGAAGAGCGTATCGGCGCGGCTGGGTGAGCTGGGCGCAGGTGGCGCGGGAATCGGCGCCGGCGTCGGAGGCCGGGCCTTGGGCAGCGGGGCGCCGAACGCTGCGAAGGGATCGGCCCTCAGCTCGATGCGCGGCGACGAGGTGGGCACCGGCGTGAGCTGCTTGACCCGGGCCGCGGGCGTGGGCGTGGCCAGCACCGGCGTGCCCGTGGAGGGCTGACCTTCGGGCGCTTCCTGAAACTGCGCGGCGAGCGCGGCGAGTTGCCGGGTGCCCACACGTTGCCCGGAGTTCGCCACGAATTCTTCGAGCGCGGCGGCCAGCTCGCGGCAGTTCTGGAACCGCTGCGAGAGGTTCTTGGCCATCGCCTTGTGCACGATGTGGGCGTACTCGCGCGGAATGTCGGACCGCCGGGAGAGCAGCGGCACGGGGTCGGTGGTGATGATGGCGGCGAGCAGCAGCTGATCAGGCTGGCTCTCGTAGGGCCGGGTGCCCGAAGCGAGCTCGTAGAGGATGACGCCGAGCGCGTAGACGTCGGCGCGCAGGTCGGCCTCGCCGATGATCTGCTCCGGCGGCATGTAGGCGATCTTTCCCTTCACCGTGCCGGGGGCCGCGTTGGACTCCTGGCCTGCGCCCTTGGCCACGCCGAAGTCGACCACCTTCACAGCGCCGTTTTTGGCGATCAACAAATTGTCGGTGCTGACGTCGCAGTGCATCAGCCCCATCGGCACGCCCGACTCGTCGGCGAACTCGTGCACGTAGGCGAGGCCTTCGCAGGCCTCTTCGATGACGCGCGCGCCGACGACGGGGCTGATCCGTTTCTCCGGGGCCGCGCGGAGGATGCTGCGGAGGTTCGGCCCGTCGACGAACTCCATCGCCAGAAAGTACGAGCCGTTCACTTCACCGAAGTCGAAGATCTGCACCACCGCGGGGTGGCCGAACTGGGCCGCCAGCCGGGCCTCCTGAAGGAACATGGAGACGAACTCCGGATCCTTCGCGAGGTTGGGGAGGATGCGTTTGATGACGAGCGACTTCTCGAACCCGCCGGGGCCCATGACCTTGGCGAGAAACACCTCTGCCATGCCGCCCTGCGCGAGTTTGCGAACAAGGTGATACCGACCGAGCTGTTCCCCTGTGTTCGCCATCGAAGAGGCGCGCATCGTAGCGGTGTGCTTCGAGATCCACACGCCTGTACCGTGGCGCTGACATTCAGACGCATTTCGTCATTGCGGACGCCGCAATTCGCGGCACACGGTTTCACAGGCCTGTGACAAGGCCTCGACCGCCCGGGCGCCGTCGCCTTCGAGGGCGGTCAGCACGCGCAAGAAGACTTCTTCGGTGGCCTGCTGGGCGAGCGCCTCGTCTTGAAGGATGCGCCGGCAGCGGGAGTAAATGAGGGGGCCGTACTTGCGGTACAGCGCAGGCAGCCGGCTGGCGGTGAGGAGGTGGGTGGGGGTGCTTGAATCCAGCGAGGTGGTGGTTTTGAGCACAGGAGGTGATTGACCGCGCGCGGTCGATCCATGTGCAAAAGTTCTTCGAAGTGCCGTTGTTTCAGTCGGTTAGCGAGGTTCGCGGCGTTGGGGCAGCCACAACCGCACCGCGCCTGCCAGCAACCGCAAATCCGCGAAGTGGGAGCGGAGCGCACCCTGTTTCGGCCTCACCGCGTCGTCGATGCGCAGCCGCTGTTCCTCGAGCACGAGGTGTACGTGTTTCGCCTTGCGGGTCTCGAAAGGGGGCGCGGGCGTGTCGGGCTTGCCTTCCAACGCGGCCAGATAGGCAGCCATGCGTTTGGCGTCTTTGGCCTTGAGCATCACCACGTCGAGCACGCCATCGAAGGGCTCGGCGCGTTTGCCCAGCTTCAGGTTCGGCCCGAAGTACTTCGCGTTCATCACATCGACCGACAGGTACTCGCCCGACGCGTCTTGACCGTCGATGGTCACCGTCCACCGTTTGGGCGTGGCGGCCAGCAGTGCTTCGCGCAACACGGTGACGGCGCGTTCGGGTTCTTTGTCGTCTTCGGTGACTTCGACCTGGAGCGCTTCGGCGAACCAGCCCACGCCGGCGCTCTCGCAGAAGTAGCGTTCACCCCAACTGCCGGTGGCCACGCCGATGTCGAGCGGCCGCTCGCGTGGATCGTCGAGCAGCTCGAGCAGCACCTCGATGTCGTTGGGCATGCCCACGGAGCGGGCCAGGTTGTTGGCGGTGCCCAGCGGGAGGATGGCCAGCGGCACCTTGCTGTGCACCAGTCTGCGCGCGACGCCGAGCACGGTGCCATCACCACCGGCGGCGATGACCACGTCGGCGCGTTGGGCCAGGTTTTTTCCGAGACCTTTGTCGGGCTCGACGCTGCGCACCTCGTGGCCTGCCTCTTCGAGGGCCTTGAGGAGTTGCCGCTGCGCGACCGCGCCCGCCCCTGCGCTGGGGTTTTGCACCAAGGTCACCCGTCTGGCCCCTCCGCCCATGGCAGGTAGTAGCGAGCCAGACGGGTTGCCGCCACGCGCTGACGTCCTTACGCCTGAGGATGCGCATCCTCATCTCCAACGACGACGGCGTCTTCAGTCCCGGAATCGCAGCGCTCGCAAAACTTGCGACGGAGTTCGGAGAAGTACGCATCGTCGCCCCTGATTTCGAGCAATCCTCGATGGGTCAGGCCATCAGTCCGAGCAGGCCGCTGTCGTATCGGCGGGCGCGCATCGGGCCGTTCGAGGCGTTCCGTGTGAACGGAACACCTTCCGATTGCGTAGCGCTCGGCATTCATCACTGGGAGCGAGTCGACGTGGTGCTCAGCGGCATCAACCAGGGGCTGAACCTGGGCAACGCGTGCTGGCACTCGGGCACGTTGGCCGCGGCGAAGCAGGCCGCCTTGTTCGGGGTGCGCGGCATCGCGTTGAGCGCGCCGTCGATCGAAGAGAGCGGCGACTACGATCTGCTGATGCCGTACGCGCGCCGGGTGTTGACCACGTTGCTCACCCAGAAGCCGATGGCGCAGCTGCACAACGTGAATTTTCCGCTCACGCCGCGGGGCATCGCGTGGACGAAGCAGTCGGTGCGTCACTACGACGGGAAGATCGTGCCCGACAAGGATCCGTATGATCGGCTGGTGTACTGGTTCGCGGCGTTGCCCATCGAAGGCGTGGAGCCGGGCACGGATCGCTGGGCGGTGGGTGAAGACCTGGTGTCCATCACCCCGCTGCGGTTGGACCTGACGGATCAGCAGTGTCTGGCGGAAGACTCGAAACGGCTCAAGTTCGACTGAAGAACGCCCTCTCCCTTGCGAAGCGGGGAGAGGGTCGGGGCTTCCGGGCTTACTTGCCCTTCTTCGAAGCGATCAACTTGCCGCCGGCGTTGCCGATCTGCTGACCGACCGAGCCGATGTGGTTGAACACGGAGGGCTGGGTGATCGACGAGGGGTAGCTGCGCACGAGCGAGATCTCATCGCCGGCCTGGCCATTGACCGAGAAGATGATCTCCGCGTCCATCACGGTGGGCGGGAGCACGAAGGGGATGAACTTGCCGAGCTTGAAGCTGCGCACCTGCACGGTCATCACGACTTCGGTGGGAGAACCCGTGGGCGGGTGAGCCTGGGGATATTCGTTGCGCAGGCCCTGCAGCACGGCGGCTTCGAACTTGCCCTTCAGGTCGGCCCAGGTCTCCGTGTACTTCGCGTCTTCAGCGGTCTTCGCGGCGACCCAGTCGGCCTCGGTGCGGCCCTCGACGTACATCTGGGTGTAGTCGAACGAGAGCGCGACGTCGTTCGCGGCGGCGAGCGCAGACGGCGGGCCAGAGACGCGCACGACTTTCCACGCGGGGCCACAGCCGGAGAGAAGGCCGACGATCAACGCTGCACCAATGAGTCCGTGTTTCATTTCGGTTTGCCTTGGGTTGGGGGAGTTGGGTTGCGGGCGGAGCGTCTCACATCGCACGGCAGTCACAATCGGGATGTCGGACCCACATGCGATGACGTTCGGCATGGGATCCTGGTTGGCGATGATGCAGGCGTTGACGACGATGAGTCTGGTCACCCGGGGTTGGGCGGCGGATCTGGATCTCGATGAGTGCGGGGTGATGGTGTTGATGCTGCTGGCGCAGCGGGGCCACGATCCCGAGTGCAACCTGGCGTTGCGCACAGGCCGGGCGCGACAGCAGGTGCATCGCTCGTTGCGCATGATGCAGCGGCGGGGGTTGGTGGCTCGGTCCGTGACGTCAGTGCGCGGCCGGGTGCAGGCGTGGACCCTCACTGAGCGCGGGTGGCAGATGTGGGGCTTGCTCGAGCGGTCGGTCGTCGCGTGGGAGGAAGAGATGGCCCGGTGGCTCGAGGTCCCGGAGTTGACGCGGATGCTCCAGCGGCTCGTGATGACCGCGGTGAATCGGCCGGGTGGTGATGGGTGGCGGCGCGGGCTGGTCATTCCGCATGACCTGCGAGTCGACCCGGTGCGGGCGAGGGCCGAAATGGAGGAGGGTCTGTTGGCGCCAGCACCCCAGCCCGCAACGGACCTGCCCCTCGAGGCGGCGCCCCACGAGTCCACCGGGATCAATGAGTTCCTCGATGCAGATGACCTGTGCGTCCTCCGAGACCTGGAGCGACGCGAGCGGATTGAGCGCGAGCGGGCGAGCCAACCTCCACTTTGTAACAAAATCCATGAGCCCGTGACCCCTCGGGGGGGCTCGCGCCTTGGGGACTTTGTTTACAAAGCGTGAGTTAGCTCGCTGAGAGCACTCACCTGTTCAACGCCGCGTGCAGTGCGCGCACGCGACCCACGCGCCGAGAGGCCAGTTCATTTCCGAACCCGGAGTGAGCGACCACACCGGCCGCCTTCCCCAGAGCAGGCTTTCGATCAGTTCGCTTTGCCCACCTGCACCGTGATCGCGTGACCATCGAGATCCATCACCTCGCCTGACGACGTCTCCACCAGCGTCACCACCACCGCGAGCACCTCTTCGCGAATCTTCGCGTCATGCTCCTGCAGCATCAGCTTGAGCGGCTCACTCGCCGTGGCGATCTGAATCGCGATGCGATCACTCACCTCGAGCCCGAGATCCTTGCGCTGCCGCTGCACGCGCGACACCAACTCGCGCATCAACCCTTCACGCGCGAGCACCTCGGTCATCGTGGTGTCGAGCGCCACCGTCAGATCGCCCTCGCTCTGAATGACCACCTCGCCGCGCGCGGTGCGCGAGACCAGCACGTCGTCCTTCTTGAGCTCCTCGCCCTGCACCAGCACCACCCCACCCTGCTCGAGCGTGTGCCACTGCTCTCGGCCGAACGCGGCGATCTCACCCGTCGCGGCCTTCAGCTTCGGCCCCAGGCGCTTCCCCAGCATCTTCAGGTTCGGCTTGAACGAAAGCGTGGCGAGCGCGGCGTCGTCACCGAGCGCGACCACCTTCTTCACGTTCAGCTCTTCGACCAGCAGCTCGGAGTGCGCCTCGATCGCCGCGCGGACCTTCGCGTCGGTCGACACCACCGTCACCGCCGCGAGCGGCTGGCGCGTCTTGAGCTTGTGCTTCTCACGGATCGCCCGGCCGAGCGTCACCACCTGCCGCACCGCTGCCATCTGCGCTTCGACATGCGCATCCGTCTTCGCCGCATCAGGCTGCGGGTAGCTGCACAAATGCACGCTGTCTTCGTTCGCCGCCGCCATGCCGGGACCGACGACCAGGTGCTGGTACACGCTCTCCGAGACGAACGGCAGCACGGGCGCGAGCACCTTGCTGAACTCGACCAGCACCTCGTACAGGGTCGCGTACGCCGACGCCTTGTCGGCCGCGTCCGTGCTCTTCCAGAAACGCCGGCGCGAACGCCGGATGTACCAATTCGTCAGATGGTCGATGAACGCGAGCATCGGAGGCACCACCTTGTCGAGGTAGTACCCCTCCATCTGCGTGTTCACCTCGCGCACCAGCGTCTGCAGCACCGAGACGATCCACCGATCCAACTCGGGCCGTTCACTGAGCTTCGACGCCGCCGACAGATCCTTCTTCGGATCCCACCCGTCGATGTTCGCGTACGTGGTGAAGAAGCTCCACGCATTCTGCAGCGGCAACAACACCGTGCGCACCACTTCCTTCACGCCCGCCTCCGAGAACCGCAGCGGCTCGGCGCGCACCAGCGGCGAGCTGATCAGATACGCCCGCAGCGCATCCGCTCCATGCCGCTCGATCACCTCGTTCGGATCCGGATAGTTCTTCAACCGCTTCGACATCTTCTGGCCGTCTTCCGCCAGCACCAGCCCGTTCACGATCACGTTCTTGAACGGCGCCTTGTCGAACAGCGCCGTCGACAACACGAGCAGCGTGTAGAACCAGCCGCGCGTCTGATCGAGGCCCTCCGCGATGAACTGCGCGGGGAAAGCGCCCTCGAACAGCTCCTTGTTCTCGAAGGGATAGTGCAGCTGCGCGTACGGCATCGAGCCCGACTCGAACCAGCAATCGAACACGTCGCCGATGCGGCGCAGCGTCTTCCCGTTCTTCTGAAACGTGAGGTGATCGATGCGATGCGGGTGCAGGTCGGTCACCTTCTGACCGGTGAGCTGCTGCAGCTCCTCCACCGACGACACGCAGTGAGTCTCCGTGCCGTCATCACTGATCCAGAGAGGAATCGGCGTGCCCCAGAAACGCGAACGGCTGATGCTCCAGTCGCGCGCTTCCTTGAGCCAGTTCTCGAACCGTTTCTCTCCGACGAAGCCGGGCACCCAGTGAATGGTGCGGTTGTTCGCCACCATGCGCTCGCGCAAGCTCTCCACGTTCACGTACCAGGAGGGCGTCGCCTTGTAGATGAGCGGCGTGCCCGACCGGTAGCAGAACGGATAGCTGTGCCGGAACTGCGCGTGCTTGAAGATCGAGCCCTGCTGCTTGAGGTCGTGAATGATCGGTTTGTCGGCCTCCTTCACGTTGAGGCCCTGGTAGGGCGGCACCTCGTTGGTGAAGTTGCCGCCCGCATCGACCGGATCCACCAGGTCGATCTTCGCCTTGCGGCACGCCTCGGCGTCTTCCTCACCGAACGCCGGCGCCATGTGCACCAGGCCCGTGCCGTCGGTGGTGGTGACGTGGCCCGCGTTGATCACCCGAAACGCACCACTCGCCGCGCGGCCTGAGAAGAAGGGGAAGAGCGGCTGGTAGGTCTTGCCCAGCAGCTCACTGCCCTTGAGCTTGCCCACCACCTTCGCCTGCTCACCCAGCACGGCAGCGAAGAGCGCTTCGGCGACCACGTAACGCTGGCCGTCTTCGTGATCAGCGATCACGTACTCGAGCTCTTCGTTCACGGCGACCGCGAGGTTCGACGGCAAGGTCCACGGAGTCGTCGTCCACACCAGCAACGAGGCCGGCTTGCCCACCAGCGGCTCGTTCAACTTGAAGCGCACCGTCAACGCCGGATCATCGACGTCGCGGTAGTCGAGGCCTGCTTCGAAGTTCGACAACGCGGTGGAGAGCCGCCACGAATACGGCATCACCCGGTGGCCCTTGGTGACCAGGCCCTTCTTCCAAAGCTCGCCGAACACCCACCAGACGCTCTCCATGAACGGGAGATCCATCGTCTTGTAGTCGTCGTCGAAGTCGACCCAACGCCCGACGCGGGTGACCGTCTTGCGCCACTCGTCGACGTACTTGAGCACGCTCGCGCGGCAGGCCTCGTTGAACTTCTCGATGCCCAGCTCACGGATCGACTGGGGCCCCGACAGACCCAGCTGCTTCTCGATCTCCATCTCGATCGGCAGGCCGTGCGTGTCCCAGCCGAAGCGGCGCTCCACCCGGAAGCCGCGCATCGTCCAATACCGGGGCACGATGTCTTTGAGCGTGGAGGCGACCAGGTGGCCGTAGTGCGGCAGGCCGGTGGCGAACGGAGGCCCGTCGTAGAAGATGAAGTTCGGAGCGTCTTTGCGCTGCGACACCGAGCGCTCGAAGGCGCCCAACTTCTTCCAGAGATCCAGGAGCTTCCGCTCGTCCTCAGCGAAGCTCCCCTCCGACGACAGATTCTCAAATGAAGCCATGGCGCCGATTCACCCGGAGCGGGGCCCACAGTCAATGATGGAAGGTCAGGTCGTACGTGAGGTCGAGCGACTTTCCCGGCGCCAGGGTGACCTCCCACGTCACGACGCTCTGGTTGTTCAGACAGCTCTGGTCCTCCACCCTGATCTGCCCTCCGTGGCTGGCCTTCTCGACCTTGCCCCGGGTGGACACCTTGATGCGCATGGTGGCCAGCCCCTGCTGGAAATTGGCGAGCGCAATTTTGCCCTTCGACACCACGGCCGTGTACCGGCTGTTACCGCAGATCCCCGCGTCTTGCGTGCGGCTCACCTCCCGCTCTGATTGCAGGGCGCGCAGGTTGAGCGCGGTGGTGATGGGCAGCAACGTCTTGCCACCAGGTGAGGTGTAGCCGAGCAGGTCCTGGCCCAGGGGGATGCCGCCCTCCATCACCATCGCAGCGCCTGTGGTGAACGGCACGCCCGTGTCGTCGGTGAGCTCGAGCTGGTGTCGCACCGTATTCTCCGTGAGCCCCGTGTTGTTCTGCCGGGGCGCTACCCAGGTGCCGAAATCGGCGGTGTACACATGGCGCTGCGGAACCTGGTGGCGCCAGAGCGGAACGATCGCCCGCGCTCCTTTGGTGAGGCCGAGCGACTTCACCGAGTAGACGAACATGTCCTGATGGGTCTCTGCGGCGAGTTCAGGCGCGAGCGGCATGGCCGAGGCAGACTCGGGGTCGGCGCGCTCACCTGAACGGGCATCGAAGCTGGAGTTGCTCATCGCGTAGTTCGACAACGTCAACGCCGGCATCGCCTTACTCAGCGCGGCCCGCAGCGCCTGCTCCAGCGACATCGGAGAAACCGTGCCCTTGAACTTGAAGCTCCCCACGCCCACCACCAGGTCGACCGCGGCGTTCTCGAAGTCCTCCTCCTCGTTGAGAATCTCACCCTGGAGCTCGAGGTCCGCCTTGCTCGAGGCGCCCGTGTTCACCCGGTACGTGGGAATCCAGCGCACGCCGGGGGTGAAGTAGAAGATCTTGAGCGTGACCGTCTTGCCCGCGGCCTCGCGGCCGAAATCGAAGGTGAGCCGCTTGGAGCGGGTGGCCACTTCTCCGGGGCGCAGGCAGTGGGTCGAGAGATCCTTGCCCGCCAGCGTCTTCACCGAGGCGACCGGCATCACCAGGCGGCTCTTGTCGGAGAGTTCGATCGCCACCAGCTCGCCACCCCGCGGGGGCAGCTCGGTCTCGTAGGTCCCTTCAGGCCCCGGCTGAATCTTCGGGCGGACTGCGGAGGCCTCGAGCACGTCGAGCACCTTGCCCTGCAGATCTTTGTCGCCCAGGCCGAAGGTCACCTGCTTGCCTTCGTTCGCGCGCAACAACTCCACGGTCGACAGACACGACCCTTCGTCCGTCTTCGCGCGCACCGTCTCGTACCAGCCCGCGATGGTCGACTTGAGCGCGCGCCCTTCGGGGATCGCCCAGAACGTGCCCAACACCGCGGCGCCCGGCACCTGCTCGGTGTGCACCTTGCCCTGCGCGTCGGCGACTCCGCTGGCCGACTTCACGAAGAGGCCGTAGCCGTCTTTGAAGATGATCACCCGCTCGGTGGCCAAGGTGAGTGAACCCGATTCGACCGTGCGCGGCGTGGCGGCTGAAACCACAGGCGGAGAACTGGGAGTGAGGGCGAGGGCGACGAAGGCGAACGTGGTGAAGCGAGCGAACATGCGGGTCTCCCGTGAAGTGCTGGAGAGTGAACGCGGCCCGTCGCTGAAAGTGGGTCACGCCTTTGTAACCGCCACCGGTCACTGACGAACGAGACGAAGCTCGAAAGTCGCGCCGTTGAGCTTGCGGTACCGCAGCTCCCCACCCATCGCGCGAGCGAGCCGTCTGCTGAGCGCCAGGCCAAGCCCGATACCCTGCGCGCCTTCCGCTGCTTCAGCAGCCGACTTCCGCAGCGGCTCGAACAGCTTGCGCTCCACTTCCGCGGAAACACCGGGGCCGCCGTCCGCCAGAGAGATCACCAACGCGTCCTTCGTGCTGGAGAACGACATGACCAGCTCAGTTCCCCCGGCGTACTTGCAGGCGTTGTCGACCAGGTTGAAGAGGATCTGTTCGACCGAGACCTGATCAGCCCTCACCACCATCGAAGGAATCGCGCCCACCTGCAGCGCAGGCGCCCTCCCCTGCAAGCGCGGAATGATCCGCTCGAGCAACACGGTGCACGGCAATTCTTCCAGCGGCTTGTGCTTCCGGCCTTTCTCTATCTGCGCGTAGGCGAGCACGTTCTCCACGAGGTACCCCAGCCGGTTCGCCTCTTGCCGCAGCGTGCTCAGGTACTCCATCTGCTTTTCCGGAGGCACCATGCCTTCTTCGAGCATCTCCGCGTAGAGCTTGAAGGTGGTCAGCGGCGTGCGGAGCTCGTGCGTCACGGCCGACACGAAGGCAGCCCTTCGTTCATCGAGCGCGAGCACCCCGAAGATCAGCGTGCCCAGCGCGAGGAGCACCAGACCCATCGCGAACCAGGCCGCCGCAATCATGCCGGTCAGGGAAGTGCGCTCAGCCGCTTGCGCCGGCGCACCCGGCACCAGGCGCACCGGGAGCGACGCCAGCATCATCGCGTCACCCTGGCTCGCGACCTTCACCGGCTCGAGCGTGGCCGAAGGAAACAAGTCCTTCACCTGATCGAGCAACCACGGCGCGAGCACTGGCCAATCCAACCAGGCGCCTTGAAGATGAATTCCATCCTCCAACCGCACGCGGCGCACCAGCACCAGCTTGTCGTCGTACCAGGCGGGCGCCATCGGACTCTCCGACGTCTCGAGCCCACGCGGCGCGAAGTTGTTCGTCGCAAACGCCGCACGCCGATTGAACTCATTCGCGTTGCGCGAGTCATCGTTCGCGTTGGCGACCAGCATGGGCAGCGCGCGTCGTGCGAGGTGCGGCCGGAGCTGGCTCACCAGCGCGTCGGCACCGCGTTCGGCGGTCGAGATCTTCCCGCCCGGCGCGACGTCGAAGTGCAGCAGCACGGACTGGGCGCCCTCCGAGCCGGGCGCGTACTGCGTAGGAGCACGGGTGCTCTCCGACGCGATCAGGCGGGCCAACGCGAGATCCAGTCGCCACAAGGCCAGCCGGCTGTTCTCGCTCACCAACGCGCGCTCATCGAGGCGGATCAACTCAGCGCTCACCCACCCCAGGCCCGCAATCGCCATGAATACGGCGGCGCCGAACAACAGCCAGGCCTTCACGGCTCGAGACCCGACGCGAGCATGTAGCCCTTGCCCCTGACCGTGATGATCACACCCTCGGCGTCTTCGCCCAGCTTCTCGCGCAAGCGGGCCACCGTCATGTCGATGGTGCGCGTCGTCACGCTCGACGGCTCGAGCTTCCACAGCTGCTGCAGAAGTTCATCACGCGAAATGGCGCGGCCCGCGTTCCGGGCGAGGTAGCCGATCAGCTCGCACTCGCGCTCGGAGAGTTCGTGCCGCGCGCCACCGTCCCGTCGCACTTCCCGCCGCGCGAGATCGACCTTCGCTCCGGGCACGCTCAGCAGCGCGACGTCGGTCGGGCGTTCGGCCGAGCGGCGGATGACCGCCTCGATGCGCGCGAGCAGCTCTCGCAGGCTGAACGGCTTGACCACGTAGTCGTCGGCCCCCAGCGCGAGGCCTCCGACACGATCACCTTCACTGCCCAGCGCGGTGACGGCGATGACCGGCACCGTGGGGTGGGCGGTGCGCGCCTTCTTCATCACCTCGAGGCCGCTGCCTCCGGGCAACACCAGGTCGAGCAGGAGCAGGTCGAAGCGGCCCTGGCTCACCTCGCGCTGGGCCGCCGCGAAGGTGCCGGCCTCGACCGGTTCGTAGCCCGCGAAGCGCAGGGCGTCGACGATGCCCCGCCGGATCGCTGCGTCGTCTTCGACCACCAAAATGCGTCGCGGCGCCATGTGTGTATTCAACGCCCAACCGGCTCCGTCTGCGTCACTCGTTTGTAACGGCCCTTCCCCTGCGTGCTAAAAATCGGCCTTCGCCCGAAGGGGGCCCTTTGCTTGCTGAGCTGTTCTCTGAACTCCGCCGTGTCACGCAGGTGCTCACCACCGCTTCCGGAAGCGAGGTGGGCCGGTCTCACGTCGCCAACGTGCGCGCGCTCCACCGGCTGATCGAAGATCTCGCCACCCAGGCCCCGCTCCCCCAGCAGGCGCCCGTGCACCTCGAGACCCTGCTCGCGGAGATCATCGAACAGCTCGCCCCCCTGCTCGAAGAGCACGCCGTGAAGATCGCCCTCGAGCGCCTCTGCCTGCACGAGCCCGTCGTCTTCGCAGACCGTGAACGGGCCCACGCCCTGCTGACGCTTCTTCTGGGCATCGTGCTCGAACAGTCCACGCCCGGCGACACCATCACCCTCACCTGCCGCTCCTCGCTCGGTCAGCTCGGCGTGAGCATGGGCGCGGTGCATCTGCAGGGTGATCGCCGCTTCTGGATGATCAGCTCGCTGGCCTCGCGGCTCTCGTGGCACCTGGTCGAGCGCCCCTCGGGTGAGTCGCGGGTCGAGCTGATGTTCGACGCGCCGCGAGAAGAAGCGGTGCCGTTCTCTTCTTCGGCTTCGGGTTTTCAGGAAGACAACTCGCGCTTCGATGAAGGCCGGCTCTCGCGCTTGCTGGGTGGCCTGCCAGATGAAGGCGTCCGCCGGCTGCGCACCTCATTCCTCGAGACCGCGCTGCGGCTGAGCCAAAGCCTGAGTGACTCCAATCCGGTGGGCGTCGACGTGATGTCGGCGCACTCCCTCAAGGGCGCAGCGGCCATGTTGGGCGCCGACGTGCTGGCCGAGCTGTGCTCGCGACTCGAAGCGCAGCTCGGCGACAACCAGAGCCCAGAGCTCCCTTCGTTGGTCGCCGCCATCGCCAAAGAAGTCGCGTGGCTGGAGATCCGCCTCGCGCGCGACGTGGAACCGGAGGGCAATCACAAGCAGCGCGCCCCGGCCAGCGCGCTCAACCTGCTCATCGTCGACGACGATCCGTTCGCCCGTTCGGCGCTGGCCGTGATGCTCGGTCACCTCACCTCGAGACCGGTGGTGGCGTGCGCCTCGGCCGGGGAAGCACTGGGCGCGTTGGTCCACTACACCGAGGCCGATCCCCTCGATGCGATCATCTGCGATCTGCGCATGCCGCAGGTCGACGGCGTCACCTTCATTCGCCAGCTCGCCGACGCGCACTATCGCGGCGCGGTGATCGTGGTGAGCGTGGCCGACGTGCGGTTGCGCCAGAGCGTGGAGCGCCTCGCGCGTTCCCTGGGCTTCCAGGTGGTCGCCTCGCTCGCCAAACCGGCCTCCAGTGGCCAGCTCGCCGCCGCGCTCTCACGGGTGCAGGAAGCGCTGCGAAAGACCCGCAGCCGTGCCGCGCCTTCACACGTGCTGCGCGCCCCCCGCTGGACGATCGATGACCTGCGCGCGGCCATCGCCGACGGCGGCGTTCGCCCGTACTACCAACCCAAGGTCTCGCTGCGCACCGGGCAGATCACCGGCGTGGAGTCGCTGGCGCGGTGGATTCACCCCGAGTTCGGCGTCATCTCGCCCGCCGTCTTCCTGCCCATGGCGGTCAGCGGCGGGCTGATGGAGGCGCTGCTGCTCAAAGGCGTGGAGCACGCGACCGAGGTGCTCGACGCGCTTCCCCAGCTCTCCGTGGCCCTCAACCTCGAGGCCTCCACTGCGTGTGACGACGCGGCCATCGGCCGGCTGATGAAGTTGGTGCAGTCGCGCCAGATTGCGCCCGAACGATTGCAGTTCGAGCTCACCGAGACCGACGTCGAAGGAGACCCCCGGCGCATCGCGGAGATGCTCGCCCGCCTTCACCTGCGCGGTTTCCACCTCGCCATCGACGACTTCGGCACCGGCCGCTCCACGCACCAGCGCATCGCCGACATCCCCTTTTCCGACCTGAAGATCGATCGTCAGTTCGTGCGCGAAGGCTGCCGAGAAGAAGCCGCGCGCGCCGTGGTGGAGAGCAGCGTGGTGCTCGCCCGCCGGCTCAAGATGACCACCACCGCCGAGGGCGTGGAGACCATCGAAGAGCTGGAGTTCGTGCGCCGCGCGGGCTGCGACGCCGTGCAGGGCTACTTCTTCTCGCCGCCGCTGCCGTTCGAAGAGCTCAAGACATTCGTGGCGTCGTTCGTGCCCGCGTCGGTGAGCTCTTCAGGTGGGGGCAACCCGCGAAACGCACGCCAGAGCAGCACGTCGTAGGCGATCTTCATCGCCGCTCCGATGACCAGCGGCAGGTACATCGAGTCGCCCACCATCAACGCCCCGGCGAACGCAGGCGCCACCGCCCACGAAGCGAGCCGCACCAGGTTGGTGATGCCCGAAGCGAACGTTCGTTCACCGGGTTGCACCACCGCCATCACGTAGGACTGGCGGGTGGGCACGTCCATCTCCACCAGCCCTTCCCGCATGAGGAACAACGCGGCCGCCACGTAGAAGTGGGGCGCGAAGGCGACGGTGACCAACAACAGGCTCGAGGGCACGTGGGTGAAGACCATCGTGTTCACCAGCCCGATGCGTTTGGCCAGCCAGGCCGCGCCCAGGTGCGAGAGCGCGTTCATCAAGCGCGCGCAGAAAAAGAGCAGACCGATCGATCCGGCCGAGGCGCCGAACCGCTCGAAGAAGAAGAACGAGAGCAGCGCGGTGGTGAGAAACCCACCCGCGAGCGCATCGATGGCGAAGAGCGCGGAGATCTTCTGCAGCACCGTGCGGCTGTGCGCGGTGAGCACCAGCGCCGCCTGTTGCGTGGGCGCTTCGATGGCTGAACCGAGGCGTGAGTAGAGACCGACTGAGATCAAGCCGAGCGCGGCGCAGGCGAGCAGCGTGACCCGATGCGGTTCAGCCCCGTCGAGCTGCGTGGTCGCCTCGAGCAGCGTGGGCAGACCCGCCAGGAGCGCACCCGCCGCGTGACCGAGGTCCTGCAGCATCGTGTACCAGGCGATCACCTGCGTGCGTTGGCCGGGCGAGGTGGTGCCGGGCAACACCGCCTGCTCGAGGATGAGCGCGGCCCCGCGATCCTTCCCCATGCCGTTGAGCATGCCGAAGAAGGCAGCGATGGCGAGCGTGAGCGGGCTCGAGCCGAACGCGAAGACGACGGTCCCGCCCACCGAGAGCAGTGAGAGCGCGATCAAGAACCGGCGCCGGCCCAGGCGATCCGCGAAGAAGGTGGCGACGATCGCTGCGAGCGCAGCGCCCACCAGGCCCGACGAGACGATGGCTCCGAACGCCGCGCCGGTGATGTGTTGCCGCGCGAGGTACACGCCGAGCAACACGCCCAGCAAGCTGGTGGTGAGCGCCCGGAAGAAGGCGGTCAGGTAGAGCGCGCGGCGCTCCGCCGGCTGGTCGAGATCAGTCACCACCGCTTCTCGTTACTTCAGGCAGGGCTGGCACACCCCATGCTCTTTCGACTGCATCCAAAGGAGGCCGTCATGGCCAACGCAAACCCGACCGACGAGCTGATGGAGCTGGAGCGACAATTCTGGGAGGCGATCAAGAACAGGGACGGCAAGACCGCGGCCGCCTTGAGCGACGATCCCTGCGTGGTGACCGGGGCCCAGGGCTTCGGGAAATACACACCCAAACAGGTGGGCGCGATGATGAACGACGGTCGCTACGAGCTGCGCAGCTTTCGTTTCGAGAAGAACCCCGAGGTGCAGCTGATCGGCGACGACGTGGCCGTGGTGGCCTATCGGGTTCACGAAGATCTGCTCGTCGAAGGAAAACCCGTGAGCGTCGATGCCACCGATTCCTCCACGTGGATCCGCCGCGACGGCCAGTGGCGCTGTGCCCTGCACACTGAGGCGATTCTGGGTGACCCGTTCGGGCGGGATCGCAACGTGGGCCAGATGCAAGGTCAGGCTCAGTAACCTTCGCCATCCCGAGCCGCGGTGACCTTGCCGCGGAAATGACGGAGCACCCACCAGAGGTAGCCCGCGGCGAGCACCACGCCCGGGCCTGCCCAGAGCAGGGCGCCTTTCATCGCGCTCGCCCCGGTCGCAGCTGAGGCCACGCTGAGGGAGAGCGCAGCGTCGTTCGCGCGCAACGCGATGGGGAAGAGACAGGCGGCCGTCATCACCAGGCAGCCCACGATGAAGGCCACGCCGCCGACGAACGGAGCGCGTTCTTCCTTTCGTTTGAGGAACACGGCCGCGCTGCCGCCGAGCACGAGGAGCAACCCCAGCCAGGCCAGCGGCCGCAGCGGGAAGGTGGCCATCACCTCGGGGGCCACCCGCCAGGTGAAGAACGTGGTGACCAGCCACAGTGAGAATGAAGTGAGCCACAACGGGAGTCGCAGCCGGAGCACCCGCTGCTGCACCGGGCCCTGCGTCTTCCACACCAGCCAGTTCGCTCCGTGGGCCGCCAGCGTGCTGAGCACGAAGAGCCCGCACAGAAAGGCGTAGCCATCGAGCACCCCGAGCTCTCCTTCGACGCCGAAGAGGCCCAGCTCGAAGTAGCCGTCGGTGCGCAACGGCACGCCGCGCACCAGGTTGCCCAGCAACGTGCCCATCAACAGCGGAACGGTGAAGGACGAGACCACGAAGGTGGTGTCGAAGAAGCTGCGCCAGAGAGGATTGGTGACGTGGCTGCGCAGCTCGAGCGAGACGCCGCGCAGGAGCAGCGCCCACACGACGAAGATCATCGGCAGGTAGAAGCCGGAGAAGGCGGCAGCCATCAGGCGCGGGAAGGCGAAGTAGAGCGAGCCTCCGGCGGCGATGAGCCAGACCTCGTTGCCGTCGAACACCGGGCCGATCGCACCGAGCACTTCGCGGCGCTCGGAGTCGGTGCGCGCCACGAAGCGATGCAAGACGCCGGCGCCGAAGTCGAAGCCGTCGAGCACCGCCCACGCGGTCAACATGAGCGCGACCAGCCAGAACCAGAGGGTGGAGAACTCAGGCATCGACCGTTCCTCTCGCACACCGGTGACATCGCCGAATTCCTCCGAAGGAACTGACCCACCGTTCGCATCGAGCGCAGTCGAGATGCCACCTCTGCTTCGCACGGCAAGTGGCCCCTCGACTCCGCTCGGGGGGAACGGGGGATGTGCACCCTTCTTCCTCACGCATGTGCAGCCTCCGGCCCGTGCGTCACCTCGCGCCCCACCAGGAAGAGGAACGCGAGCCCCAACACGAGGTACAGCCCGCAGAACCCGATGAGGGTGAACAACGTGCTCCCCGCGTGCACCGTGGGACTGGCGCCGTCGGCCGTGCGCAGCAGCCCGTAGACGAGCCACGGTTGCCGGCCCAACTCCGCGGTCATCCACCCCGCGGTGTTCGCGATGTACGGAAACGGAAAGGCCAACATCAGCGCCCAGAGCAGCGGCGGCGTCTTCTCCAGCCAGCCTCTCCAGCCGAAGAGCACGGCCAACCCCATCAGCCCGATGAACATCGTGCCCAGGCCGACCATCACGTGGAACGAGTAGTAGAGCAGCTCGATGTTGTCGGGCCAGTCGGCTTCGGGAAACGCGTTGAGCCCCTTCACCTCGGCGTTGAAGCGGCCGAACGCGAGAAACGAGAGCACCATCGGCACGCCCACGGGATTGTCGAGCTTGCGCTCCTTCACGTTGGGTTGGCCGAGCAGGTGAATCGAAGCGCGGGTGCCTGACTCGAAGCGGCCCTCCATCGCGGCGAGCGCGGCGGGTTGGTGCGTGGCCACCAGCTTCGCCTGCAGATCTCCGGTGGGAAACGCGACCAGCACCGACGCGATGAGCCCCAGCCAGGTGCCTACCTTCACGTTGAGCCGCGCCTGCTCGAGGTGTTTGCCGCCCAGCAACCAGAACGCACCCACGGCGGTCACCACGAACGAGGCGGTCACCAACGAAGCCATCTGGTTGTGTGCGAACTGCGCGAGTGCCCAGGGGTTGAACAGATACGCCGCGAGATCCTGAATCACGAACACGCCGTCGGCACCGCGCCCGTAGCCCACTGGGTTCTGCATGAAGGCGTTGGTGGTGATGATGATCACGCCCGACATCCAGCTCCCCACGAAGAGCGCGAGCGCGGCGGCGAAGTGTTTCTTCGGGCCCAGCTTCTTCTCGCCCCACACCAGCATCGCGAGGAAAGACGACTCGAGAAAGAACGCGAAGAGCCCTTCGATGGCGAGCAACTGGCCCACCACTTCTCCGGTCACCGCGGAGAAACGCGACCAGTTGGTGCCGAACTGGAACTCCATGGGGGTCGACGTCTTGCCTCACTTCGCCTCGGCCCTGCGCCTCCTGCACCTGGAGCGCGAGCCGCTGCACGAAGGAC
>JANODF010000501.1:0-9203 GCA_031412555.1 Archangium sp.
CAGATAGCTGCCCACCGGCACGTCAGCCCGCACCATGCGAAGCCGGGTGGCTTCTTCGAGCGCGAACGAGAGCGCCTCGGTGGCGTCTTGCAGCGAGCCGTGAAAACGATGGGTCGCGCCTTCGGGGTAGATGGGTTTCCAATACGCGACGTCGTGCACGAAGGCGCCGCGCCGCCAGACCCGGGCGTGACCCGGCTCCAACTCGGTGATGCCCTTGAAGACGGTCTGCGGCGGCACCACCGTCCAGAACGTGAACGTCTCGTCGAGACCGATGGGGTCGAGCTCGCGGTGAAACGAAGGGGCGCCCGCGAAGAGCGCCTTCACCTCGCTGGCGAAGAGCAGCTGGCCCGCGTGCTCTGCGAAATACAAAGGCCGCACTCCGACGCGATCGCGGCAGAGCACCAGGGTCTGCGACTTCGAATCCCACAAGGCCACCGCCCACTGGCCATTCATCTTTTCGAAGGCCGCCTCGCCCCACGCTTCCCACGCGTGCACGATGACTTCGGTGTCGCTTTTGGTGCGGAACCGGTGCCCGAGCTGCTCCAGCTCGGCGCGCAGCTCGACGTAGTTGAAGATCTCTCCGTTGAACGAGATCCACAACGTGCCGTCTTCGTTGGAGAGCGGCTGCTGCCCCGTGGAGAGGTCGATGATCGACAACCGGCTGTGCGCCAGACCCGCGCGCGCGTCGCGATAGACGCCGAACTCGTCGGGGCCGCGGTGCTCCATCGCCCCCGCCATGCGCGTGAGCAGCTCACGTGAAGGGGGCGCGCCCCTTTCACCCAGACTGACGATGCCGGCGATTCCGCACACGGGTTATTTCCCGGTCTTCTTGTGTACGAACTTCACGATGTTCGACACGGCGTCGAGGTTCTCGGGAAGCATCTCCTGATCCTCCACGCTGACGCTGAAGGTGCTCTCGATGAACGTGATGATCTCGAGCACGCCGGTCGAGTCGACGATGCCTGCGTCGAGCAACGACGCGTCATCGGCCAGCACCGCCGGATCTGAGACGTAGAAGTTGGAGATGATGAATTGACGAACCTGAGCCCTGGTTTCCACGGTGCTTCCCCCCCTGCTTGGTGGCTACGGCTTGACGGCAACGACCACGCGGGCGATCCCGGCGGCGTTGGTGATGAAACGAAGGTCTTGGTAGGCCCTGGAGCGATCGAACAGTGCCTTCATCTGCCGTTCCTGGCCCAGGCCAAACTCGAAGAGCAGGTGGCCGCCCGGCTTGAGCAGCGCAGGGGCTTCTTTGATGACGCGCTGATGAATGGCGAGCCCATACGGCCCGCCTTCGAAGGCCTCCCGAGGCTCATGCTCGAGCAACGGGGCGCGATCGCTCTCGAGCTTGCCGGTCGAGATGTAGGGCGGGTTGCAGATGATCATGTCGACCCCCCCCGCGGGCAGAGAAGGCTTGAGGGCCTCGAAGAGATCCCCCTGAAAGACGTGCACCCGGCCGGTCAGCCCGAGGTGCGCCACGTTCTTGCGCGCGAGCTCGGCGCAGCTTTGCGTCAGATCCGTCGAGTACACCGTCGCGCTCGGCACCCGCATCGCCGCCGCGCAGCCCAGGTTGCCCGAGCCGCAGCAGACGTCGATGACCGACGCTGCGTGGCCGAGCGCTTGAAGAAGCCGCACCGCCTCGCCTCCGAGCAGCTCGGTCTCCGCGCGTGGAATGAGCGCGCCGGGGGCCACCAGCAGCTCGAGCCCCATGAAGGGATGGGTACCGCGCTCGAACACCGCGCGAACGTCGGGCTGGGCGTCGCTCAAGACAACCCCGTCTTCTTGATTTTCCCCGTGGTGGTCTTCGGCAACTCGGAGAGGAACTCGATGAACTTCGGCACCATGAAGTTCTCCAGGCGCTTCTGGCATTCGCGGGTGAGGTCTTTTTCGGTGAACGAGACGCCCTGCTCCAGCACCACGAAGGCCTTCACGGCCTGGCCGAGGATCTCGTCGGCCACGCCGATGACCGCCGCTTCCTTCACCCCGGCGATGTTCATCAACGCCGTCTCGACTTCTTTGGGAGCGACCTTCTCACCCCGTGACTTGATGATGTCGTCCATGCGGCCGACGAAATAGAGATAGCCCTCGTCGTCGAGGCGGCAGAGGTCACCGGTGTAGAGCACCTGCTCACCGGGCACCGGGCCGGGCTTCAACTTCTCGGCGGTGGCCTCGGGCTTTTCCCAATAGCCCTTCATCACCGTCGCGCCGCGAATGACCAGCTGGCCCACCGTGTTCGGGCCGACCTTGTGGCCGTCGGGGTCGACCAGCCACAGCTCGGTGTTGGGAATGGCGATGCCCACGCTGGTCGGCTTCCGCGCGAGATCGGCCGGCGGCAGGTACGTGCAGCGTTTGCACTCGGTCAGTCCATACATCGAATAGATCCGCGCGGTGGGGAACAGCTCGCGCAGCATGGTGATGTGTTTGACCGGCAACGCGGCCGCCGTGTTGGTCACGAACTTGATCGACGAGAGATCGAAGTCCTTCAAGCTCTTCATCTCGGCGAGCACCGCGAAGAGGGTGGGCACGCCGGGGAAACCGGTGACCTTCTCTTCGGCCATCACCTTCAAGACCTGCGCAGGGAAGGCGAAGCTGCGCTCGAGCACCAGGCGCGCGCCCAGGCGGGTGGTCATGATCAACTGGTACAGCCCGTAGTCGAACGCCAGCGGCAGCACGCCGAGCACCACGTCGTCTTCCACCAGCTCGAGGTAGGTCGAGATCGAAGTGGCCGCGGTGAGCATGTTCCGGTGCGTCAACATCACGCCCTTGGGATCTCCGGTGCTGCCCGAGGTGTAGATGATGGCCGCGAGATCGACGTCGAGGTTGCGCCGCCCGGGGGGAACGTTGGGGCCCACCCGCTCCAGCACGTCGACCCAGGGCAAGACGTTCTTCACTGCGGGAATGCGCTGGGCATCGACCACCCCGCTGACGATGACGTGGGTGAGGTGCGGCGACAGCGGGGCGCTCTCGTTGAAGACGGCGCTCAAGTGCATGTCGGTGATCAGCACCTTCGCCCGGCAGTCGTTCAGGTAGTAGGCGAGCTTGTCGGCCTTGGTCAGCGGGTTCACCACGCTGACCACCGCGTTCGCTTTGAGAATCGCCCAGAACGACACCACGGTCTCGAGCGTGTTGTCGCCGAAGATGACCACCCGATCGCCGCGCTCCACCCCGAGGCGAACGAGCGAGTGCGCCAACGCGTTGGCCTGTTGGTCGAGCTCGGCCCAGGTGAACCGAGCGCCCTTGCACACCAGGGCGACCTTGCTGCCCAGGCGGCGGGCCGCATTTTCCAGGAAGTCGTGCAGCAGCGGAGTGGCAGCGAGATGCAGCGCAGGCGCAGATGCGAAGGTCGTCACGGGAGTTCCCTGGGAGAAGGTCACAGCGAGATGGTTTCGTTGAAGATCGGCTCGATCAGAATGGGCGGAAGGTGGCCATAGCGCGTGGCCCTTCGTTTGGCGGCGATGTCTTTGAACACGCGCTCCACCTGAGCGGGCTGGAGATCCACCGCGCTGGCGACCTCTTCAGCGGGCACCTGGTGATTGACCGCGTACAGACACAGGTCCATCCGGTCGTAGGGCAGCGCGAAGTAGAACTCTTCTTGCGTCTGCGGCATCGAGTACGTGTCGGTGGTGGGCGGCCGCCTGCGAATTTCTTCGGGCACACCCAGCGTCTCGGCCAGCGCGTAGACCTGAGTCTTGTACAGGTGCGCGATGGGCTTGATGTCGGCCGCGCCGTCGCCCTGCTTCACGAAGAAGCCCTGGTCGTACTCCAGCCGGTTCGGCGTGCCGATGACGGCGTAGTTGAGGCGATCCGAATGGTAGTACTCGACCATCTTGCGCACGCGCTGCTTGAAGTTCGTGGCGGCGACGATCTGCAGGTAGGCCTGCAGCGGCATGCGCGAGGTCTTCATTTCGCCCGACGGCGATTGCACCGTGAGCTGGAAGACGTTGAGCCGCTCCGACTCGAGGAGCGACGGCAGGGTGATCTTGCACTTCCACCCCGGGCCGTACTCGGGGAACACCATTCGGCAGGCCTGCTCCTGGCGCGCGTAGCAGCCCGCGCCTTCGAGCGCGGCGGCGATGTTCTCGGTCACCGCTTCGATGCCCAGCGAGTCGGCGAGCAACTGGCCGAGCTCGAGCGATTCATCGGCCGAATGTTTCTCGGGCATGAAGATGCCGAACACGCGGTCTTTGCCCAGCGCCTTGACCGCGAGCGCAGCACAGACCGAGCTGTCGATACCGCCTGAGAGGCCGATCACCACGCCGCGCTTCTTGAGCGAGCCCATCACCTGAGCCTTCATCCACTCGGAGATGCGGTTCATTTCGACGTCGCGGTTCTGCTCGAGCACTTTGGAAGAGAACGTCATCGTCTGCGCAGACTCTCACCATCGGGGTCTTTGAAGAAGCATGCGAATGTGGCGACCCCAATGATCAGGAGTTCACCTGTACTCGTTTGAAGGGGCCCTGATGACGTCGCCATGCCTATCCGTTAGATCGACCGCGTGAAGACCTGGGTCCCCGGCAACGCGCTTCCCGGCACAGAGCGCCCTTTCTATTTGCAGCACCACAATGAGTTGCTTTGCGTGGTGCATCACGCCGCCGCCGGGCCTCACTGCCGCGCGACGGTGGTGCTGGCCGGCCCGATGACGCTCGAGCGCTCTCACGGCTACCTCACCTGGGTGCGGTGGGCTCGCCAGCTGGCGCTCAACGGCTACGACGTCTACCGCTTCGACTACCGCGGCGTCGGCGAGAGCACCGGCGACTTCCGCCAGCAGACCTTCACGGGCTGGCAGGAAGATCTCGCCGCCCTCACCGCGCACGCGAAGCGTCAACGACACGGCCGCGTGGTGGTGCTGGGCCTGCGCCTGGGTGCGTTGCTCGCCCAGCGGGTCTTCGATGCGGGCGATGCTGACGCATTCATCGCGTGGGATCCACCGGCGGGCGGCAAGCCGATGCTGATGGACATGCTGCGCCGCAAGCTCGCGGCGGACTACATGGAGTTCGGCGGACAGCGAAAGACCCGCGAAGAATACGTCCGCGAGCTCGAGGCGGGCCAGTTGGTCGAAGCCGAAGGCTACGCGTGGTCGAAGGGCCTGTGGCAGAGCGCTGAGGCGTTCGTCTTCGCGGCGCCCAGGCGCATCGCGGGCGAATGGTTCGTCGTGTACCTCGATGGCCGCGCGGTGGAGACCCTGCCGAACCGCGACTTCTACACGTCGGTGCGCATTCCCAAGCCGGCGTTCTGGCTGCAGAGCCCGCACCTCGTGCCGGACCTGGAGACCCTCTTCACCGGCACCCTCGAGCGCCTGCACCGCTGGACCGAAGGCTGGTCGATCTCTCCGCAGGTCGAAGCCGCAGTGGCCCAGACGCCACCCGTGCCGCCCGAACACGGTCGAGGGCTCGCGCTCGACGTGCTCGACCTCGAGGCCGGCCGCTGCGTCGGCACCGTGCACACCGGCGCCCCTCGCACCACCCAGGTCGGCCTGCTCTGGGTGAACTTCGGCTACGTGCCGCGCGATGGCCACGGCGGTCTGGCCACGCAAGTCAGCGAAGCGCTCGCGGCCAAAGGCGTGCCCTGCTTCCGCTACGACCTCCCCGGCCTGGGTGACGCGCCAGGGCCCCTGCCCGCACACACACAGCAGTTCTTCCCCATCGTCACCTCGGGCACCTTCACCACCATCACCAGCCAGCTGGTGCGCGCGCTGTGTGAACGCCACGGTCTCAACGGGCTGGTCATCGCGGGCCTCTGCGGCGGAGCGGTCAACGCCATCTTCACCGCCGACGCCCAGAAGGATCTGGTCAAGGGGCTGCTGCTGCTCGAGCCCGAGATGTACGTCACCGAGCCGAAGAAAGACGCCGACACGCCACGGCAAGGCACCCGGGAGCGCATGCGCGCTCAGTTGCCCAAAGACAACGCGCTGACCCCGCTGCTCGACCGCGTGCTCACCGCCCGCCTGCCTTACGAAGAGAAGCTGCGCTCGAAGCTCTTCTCGTACTGGGGGTGGATGCGGCTGCTCACCGACGAGAACGTCTACGCCCGCTACGTGCCGCTGCCGAAGAAGGCGATTCTCGACTTCGTGCTCAGCCGTTCCGAGCTGCCTTCGGTGACGAACCTGCCGTTGACCGACGCCTGGCGCCGGTGGGTCAAGGACAACCGGCCGGTGCTGGTGATCACCGCCGACGGCAAGCTGCGCGAGGTGTTCTTCGATCGCATCAACGGCACCGCGCTCAACGGCATCACCAAGAGCAGCTACGAGCACCTGCGGCTCAAGGGCACCAACCACATCTTCACCACGGGCGGCGCCATCGACACCGTCACTCGAACCATCTCGGGGGGCTGGAAGATCTTCCGCAGCTAGACACCGGTCGCGCCGAGCGGTGGGTCTGGGGCATCATGCCCAGATGATGAGCAAGTCCTACGGCGATCACCGCGCACAGACGGCCACTCCTTCGGTCAGCCTCAGTGAGCGGCCAGAGCAGGCCCTCTTCCACCTCTCCGTCTCCGTGGAGACCGAGTCGGCCTCGGCCGCGCTGCCGCTGCTCAAACGTTCGGTGACGCGGCTCGAGGAACTGCTTCCTCCGCTGGGCGCGCGGCTCACCGTCACCGACTTCGATCTCCCGATCGCGGAGGGCAAGGTCTCCGAACTCGTCTCGCAGCTGCACGCCTTTCTCACGGTGCCCTTCGCCCCGGAGACTCCGTTCTGGGAGCGCGCGCAGAAGCTCGCCCAGGTCGACGGGCTGCTCCGCGCGCTGGTGCTGGAGGGGAAGAAGCAGAAGCCCCCGTTGCTGGTGCGCTCGGATCTTCCGGTGTTCGTGGTGGCAGACCCCGAGCTGCGCCGCGCCGCGCTGGTGAACCGCCTGCAGGAGCGCGCCCGCAGCCTCGGCCCCCACGTGGCGTTGAAGGACTTGCGTTTCGACCGGCCCGTCGAACAACGCTCGGTGAGCCTCGAAGAAGTGCAGCTCACGCTCTCGGTCGAAGGCGTGGCGGAGGTCGCTTTCAAGTGACGCGGCTGGTGACCGACCCGGCGTACCTGCAGCACCTCGCAGGGCCGATGCACCCCGAGTCACCGGGCCGATTGCGCGCGATTCATCAGGTGCTCCAGGCTGCGCCGATCGCGGGCGTGCAGCGCGCCCCGCCCCGGCGGGCCACGCGTGAAGAGCTGCTGCGGGTGCACTCGGCTGAACACGTGGCGCGGGTGGTGTCGTTGGCGGGGCAAGAAGCCCAGCTCGATCCCGACACGGCGATGAGCCCCGGCAGTACCGAGGCCGCCCTGCTCGCCGCCGGCGCCGGAGCGCAGCTGGTGCTCGACGTGATGAAGGGCGAGACCGACAACGGCTTCGCGTTGGTGCGGCCCCCCGGGCATCACGCGGTCGCTTCACACGCGATGGGGTTCTGCCTGTTCAACAACGTCGCGGTGGCTGCCGAGGCCGCGCTGGCGGCCGGTGCCCAACGCGTGCTCGTGCTCGATTGGGATGTGCATCACGGCAACGGCACGCAGTCGTCGTTCTATGCGCGGCGCGACGTGCTGTTCTGCTCGAGCCACCAGTTTCCGTTTTATCCGGGCAGCGGGGCACCCACGGAGATCGGCGAGGGTGAAGGGGAGGGCTTCACCGTGAACGTGGCGTTGCCCGGTGGCCAGGGTGATGCCGATTACGGCGCAGTGTTTCACGAGGTGTTTCTGCCGAAGGCGCTGGCATACCGGCCTGACCTGATTCTCGTCTCGGCGGGCTTCGATCCGCACCGGGCTGATCCACTCGGCGGCATGAACGTCACCGAGCGCGGCTTCGCGGCGATGTGCAGCGCAGTGAAGTCGCTGGCGGAAGAGGTGTGCGGCGGCAAGCTCGTGTTGATGCTCGAGGGTGGGTACGACCTCGACGGTTTGGCGCAGTCCGTCCACGCTTGTGTGGAGGTGTTGGCGGGGTCGCGTACCGAACATTTTCCGGGCGGGGCCCGCCCTTCGGCGGTGCTGGCGATCGCCGCGACCCTGGGGAAGTAGCGCACCGTTCACGCCGACCCCTGTCGAGGGGTCACTTTGCGGTTCGAAGCAGGGGTGGCATCTCGATGCGAACGGTGGGCCCCGCTTTTTCCATCACGCCGAGACCCCGAGGCGTTATCCACCGGGCCTATGAGCCAGGCTGGCTATGTCCACGGGGGAACTGACGCTCGCGAAGTCGCGCGGCTCGAGAAGCAGGCCGACTTCACCGCCTCGTTCACCTTTTCCACCGTCGACCTGAAGCCCGGTCAGCGCGTGCTCGATCTCGCCACAGGCGTCGGTGCGATGGGCGCGCGGTTGTTGCGCACCGCCCCGGGGATTCAGCTGGTGGGCGTCGACCTGGCCGCAGGTCAGCTGGCGGCGGCTCGCCAGAATCACCCCGAGCTTCCGGTGCTGCGGGGTGACGCGACCCGGCTTCCTTTCCGCGACGCCACCTTCGAGCGGGTGCACTGCAGCTGGCTGTTGGAGCACGTACCCGACCCCGTGCCCGTCTTGAAAGAAGTGCACCGCGTGCTCCGCCCCGGCGGCATGTGCCACTTCATCGAAGTCGACAACGCCACCTTCCACGCCACGCCCGCATGTCCGTCAGCCACCGAGGTGATGGAGAGGCTCAATGAGGCGCAGGTCAAAGGAGGCGGCGACCCCTTCGTGGGCCAACACCTCGAGAATGAGTTCACCGCGGCCGGCTTCACCCGCTTCATGGTCGAGCGCCGCCCGCTGGTCGGTGAGGCGAGCGACCCGAAGTTCTTCCAGAGCTTCGTCGACGAGTTCGCGGAGATCTTCGAAGGCCTCGACGAGTCGCTTGGCACCGGGGCGCTCCCGCTCATCGCGAACGCCATCACCGAGCTGCGCCGCCTGCCCCAGCTCGAGGGCAGCTCGCTCCGGTACACCCCGTCGATCGCCAGAGCGTGGCGGTAGGCAACAGGGGTAAGACGGGGGCATGCGTCTGACTGCGCTCTGCTGCACTCTCGTCCTGGCGGCCTGCGCGCCCCGTGAGATCCACGTCACGATGAACGCCGACAACAACTCCGGCCAGAGCGGGTTTGCGGTGTTGATCGATCGCGGCCGCGAGATCGACGTGGTGGTGGAGACCAACGCGCCCGAGTTCGAAGCCGTGCAGAACAGCCACCTGCACCGGGGCAATTGCGGCGAGGTCGACACCATCTACGCAGACCTGATGAACCTCGAACCGCTCGCGGACAAACCCGGCCGCGTGGGG
>JANODF010000502.1:0-5059 GCA_031412555.1 Archangium sp.
CAGGTTGATTGAGAAGTAACCGCCCTCACCCCGACCCACTCCCGAAGGGAGAGGGAGACAAGGTTCGGGCCATCGACTGCGGTGATTTGACTCCTTGTGCATTGAGCCAGGCGGTGGCCGCTCTCACGTTCGCGGCGCCCACGTCACCTCCCTGAAGTTCTCCCAGACGAAGCCTCGTGGTGGCCGAGAAGAGGGCCATCTCGTTTTCATCGAAGAGATCGAGCGCCACTCGCAGTTGCGCTTCGTTCTTCCCCGCCAGCCCGCGGATCATCGCCGCCAGCGCGCTGGCCCAGCCCACGTTCTCATCTTCGAGGGCTTCCGCATGACGGAGTGCTTCATCACCCCGCCCCATCGCGATCAGCACCCGTGCGATGAGTGAACGCGCCTCGATGCGCACGTTCTGAATCTGCAGCAGCTGAGACGAATCGAGCGATCGCCAGCACGACTCCATTCGTTCGAGCGTGCCGCTGGTCTGACCCAGGTAGAGATCGATCATCGTCTCCGACAGCGCGGCCCAGTAGTGCTGGAAGTGAAAGCTGCGCGTCGACCAAGTCGCCATCGCGCTGGCCACCGCGGCCCGCGCTCCTGCGGCGTCATCGGCAGCCAGCAACGCCACGTTCGCCAGCCCACACCGCAGCCCAGTCACGGCGTACCGATCACCCCGCTGTTCGGCTTCGCGGGTGAGCGCCGGGATGCGCACCGACAGCCCCGCGATGTCGCCCAGGTAGAACAACGACCACACCGAGAAGAGCCGCGAGTTCGCCGCTTCCCAGCTCACCATCGAGCCCACTTCCGCGAAGCGCCGTTCGGCCTGCGCGGTGAGCTGCCCCGCCTCGCGCCACTTGCCGACCAGAAATCGGGTGAGCCCGGCGCAGAAGTCGACCAGCCCCACCAGCGCGTTGTCGTTCATCTTCTCGGCCAGAGCGCGCGACTCGCTGATCAAACGTGCGGCCCGCTTCTCGGCCTTCACGCCGCCGGTCGCCACGAACGCCGCTTCGGCCGCCAGGGCGCGCGCCACGCGGTGAGGTTCGCCCGCGTCGAGCGCGAGCAGCAGCTGCCGTGACTGAAAGCTCGCCCCCCGAATGGTGTCGACCATCGACAGCCCCATCGAGACCGACCAGCACGCATCGATGCGCTGCAAGACCACCGGATCCACCCGCGCGGCCGGCGTCTCCACGAACGAGAGACCTCGCAGCCACAGATGCAGGCGGCGAACACCGAGGGCCAGCAGCGCCCGCCGCGGCGTACGCGCCAACGTCATACCCAGCGCGCTGAGCACCTGGTTGACCGCCGCCAGACCCGCATCGATGTGACCGCTTCGCAGCAACTGCTCTGCCGCACGCCGGCGCATCTCGAGCGACTGCTGCAGGGCCACCGGCGTCTCGCCCGGCTCAGTGAGGGCCAGCTCGTAGGCGCGCGCCGAAGTGGCGCCCCGCCCTGCGCTGGCCCACGCATCGGCCAGGGCGACACGCACTTCGCGCCGCCGCTGATCGTCGCCAGCCATCAACTCGAGCGACCGCTCGAACAACACCGCCGCGCGTTCGAAAGCGAGCTGAATGACCGCGCGCCGGGCGGCCTCGAGGGTGGCGTCAGCCGCCCGCTCCACCAGGCCCGCCGCGCCGAGGTGCCAGGCCACCACGTCGACATCGCCGCTGGCCTTCAGGCCGTCGGCGAGGCGCGCGTGCAGATCTCGCGTGCGATCGGGGTCGAGCGCCTTCACCACCGTCTCGCGAATGCGATCGTGCCAGGCCTCCACCCGATCATCGTGGACACCGCGGATCAGGTTGGCCGACTTGAGCAGGCTCACCGTCTCCACGTCGGAGCCTTCGAGCCCGGCGATGGCCGCGGCGATCTTCTCGGCGATGGGCGCTCCGGCGAGGGCCACCACGTCGAGCAACTTGCGCGCGGCAGCAGGCAACGTGGCGAGGCGCGAGAGCACCACGTCTTCCAGCCGCACTTCGCCCGACACCACGGCGAGCTGCTGGAGCAGAAAAGGATTGCCGCCCGACTCCTTCGCGATCACCGCGGCGCGGCTGGGATCGTCGAGGCTCTGGCGGGCGAGCCGATCACACTCCGCGCTGCTCAACGGCTCGAGCCGCAGCTCGGTGGCCGGAAGACTGAGCCCCTGCAACGGAGTCGACTCGGTGCGCGCGACGATCAGCAACAACACCGACGGCGCATCGGGCGTTCGCAGCACGTCATCGAGCACCTGCGCGCTGTCGGCATCGCCCCACTGCGCGTCGTCGATCACCAGCACCAGCGGAGACCTGTCGCTCATGCGCCCGAGCAGCTCGCGCAGGCCCTGCACCGCGCGGCGACGAAGTTCCTGGGCTTCTTTGACCTCACGCACCGGCGCCGTTCGGAAGGCCGTGACGCGGCCCAGCACCGGGAACATGCGCGTGAGCGCAGCGGCGTCACGGGGCAGCACGGCGTCGACCTTCTCGGGCGGCAGCTCGCTCAAGTGACGAGCCAGCGCATCCATCACGCTGTCGAGCGCCTTGAAGGGCACCGACTCGCGCTCGTAGCAGCGGCCCTGGAGCACCACCGCGTCGAGATCTTCCACGAAGCGCCGCACCAGCGCCGACTTGCCGATGCCTGAAGTACCGAACAGCCGCACGTACTTCGACTCGCCCCGGCGGCTGGCCTCGAGCGCGTCACGCAACGCCGCCAACTCTCGTTCGCGGCCGATGAAGTCGGTGTCGAACTTCGGCGCAGGCGCTGGGCTCGAGGCCCCTCCGAAGATCTGCAGCAACTCGGCAGCCGAGGGGCGATCCGCGGGATCCTGCTTGAGCAACCGAACACAGAGCGCATCGAGCTCAGGAGGACTGGAGATGTCGAGCTCGCGTGGCGGCGGCGCGGGCCTGCGTTGTTTCTCGAGCAGCACCTGCACCGCGAGGCCATCGAACGGCACCCGCCCGGTGAGCGACTGGAAGAGCATCACGCCCACCGCGTACCAATCGGCCGGCGGCCCCACGAGGCCCGAGCCCGCCTGCTCCGGCGCCATGTACGCGGCGGTGCCCACGATCGAACTGCCGCGCGCCTCCGAGATGCTCTGCACGCCCTCCAGCTCGAGCACGAGCCCGAAGTCGAGCACCACCACCTTGCCTTCGCGCGTCACCAACACGTTCGAGGGCTTCAGATCGCGGTGCAGCCGGCCTTGCGCGTGGAGGAACGCGATGCCGGTGATCAGCTGGCGAAAGGCATCCCGCAGGCGCGAAAGATCCACCCCGCCCTTCGGCGCGTCTCTTCTCACCGTCTGATCGAGCGCTGCCGTGGGCACGTCTTTCTGCGCCACGTCGTCGGGCCGAACCCAGGTCAGAAAATCGACGCCCTCCACCAGCGCGAGCGTGAAGAACCACGCGTCACCTTCGGCGGAGAGTTCGTACAGGGAGACCAGGTTCGGATGCCGCACGCCCGCCAGCGCGCGGAACTCACGTTTGAGACGAACGAGGGATTCGGCGTCGTGGCGCTGGAGCACCTTGAGCGCGACGCGGCGGTTGTCCTTCTCGCGGTCGATCGCTTCGTAGACGACGCCCATGCCGCCGGCGCCCAGTTCCCGAACGATCTCGTAGCGAGCGGTGCCGCGGAATGGCTGCATTCAGAGGCCCTCACCCTGACCCTCTCCCGGAGGGAGCGGGGATTCTCAGTCTGACTTCTTTCGCGGCTTGGTGAGGCCGTACTGTTGCAGGCGGCTGACCAGCGTGCGCCGGCTCACGCCCAACATCTCGGCGGCCTTCGTCTGATTGCCGTCGGTCTTCTCGAGCGCCTCGAGCACCGCGCGCTTCTCGGCCGCTTCGCGTTCATCGCGCAGATTCGAAGCCTGCCCCCCGCTCGCCGCCTCACGTCGGGGCGTCACGCTGATGCCCAGGCCCAGCGCCTCGGCGGTGAGGCTGCCTTCACCCGCCATGAGGATCGAGCGGTCGATCACGTTCTTGAGTTCCCGAATGTTGCCCGGCCACGGCCAGGCCATCAGCGTGGCGATCGCGTCGGGCGAGAGCTCCGGTGCGCTGCGGGTCTCGCGTTTGGCGGCATCGCTCAAGAACTGGCGCGCCAAGGGCTCGATCTCGGCCGTGCGCTCGCGCAGCGGAGGAATGACCAGCGAGATGCCATTGACCCGAAAATACAGATCGGCCCGGAACGCGCCGCGCGCCACCTCGGCTTCGAGATCGCGGTTGGTGGCGAAGATGAAGCGCACGTCGATGGCCTGGGGAACCGTCGCGCCCACGCGCGTCACCTTGCGCTCCTCGATCACGCGCAGCAGCTTGGCCTGGATCGACGCGGGCATTTCTCCCACTTCGTCGAGGAACACCGAGCCGCCTTGCGCCGACTCGAGCAGGCCCTGCTTCTGCTTGATGGCCCCGGTGAACGCGCCCTTCTCGTGGCCGAAGAGCTCGCTCTCCAGCAACGACTCGGTGAGCGCTGCGCAGTTGAGGCGCAGAAACGGGCCCGAGGCGCGCTTGCTCCGGCGGTGGAGCTCGGTGGCGAGCACCTCTTTGCCCACGCCGGTCTCGCCGAGCAGCAGCACGTTGATCTGCGAAGGCGCCACGCGATCGACCAGGCGGTACAGCGCGCCCATCGCGTCATCGCGCACCACGAACCCTTCCGTGGGAGCACTCGCAGGCCGCGAACAGGCCGCCACCAGCATGTCGGGATCACTGCCGTCACGCGGGGCCGTCGCCACGCCTGCACGCACGCGCGCCCCTCGGGCGACCAGGCGCGCCGAGAGCTTCTCCATCAGGGTCTTCGCGGCTTCAGGTGAACGCCCCGGCGCGAGGATCTCGAACTGGCCGGGGCCGAAAGACGCCACCAGATCGTGCGGCGAGAGCTCAGCGGAGAGGACCTCTTGCGCGAGCCCCGGCGGCGCGATCACCTGCACGCGCAGCACGGCGAAGGGCGGCTTCGTTTCTCCCGCGAGCTCGAGGAAGCGCTGGTGGGTGTGCAGGTTCCACGGGCGCGTACTCGCAGACAGCTCGTCGATCTGCAGCCCGGCGAGGCTGGTGCCGAGCTCGACGGCGTCGCCTTCTCCCAGCACCACCTGCTCGTGGGCCGCCAGCTTGCG
>JANODF010000503.1:0-35063 GCA_031412555.1 Archangium sp.
GCGGCGCGCAGGATCGCGGCCTGGTTCAAGTACGACTCGGCAGAAGGCGCGGGGCCCAGGCGCACCGCTTCATCGGCGAAGCGCACGTGCGGCGTATTCGCGTCGGCGTCCGAATAGACGGCGACGGTGGAAAGGCCCATCGATCGCGCGGTGCGCATCACGCGCAGCGCGATCTCTCCACGGTTGGCGACCAGCAGCTTTGAAAGAGTTTTCATGGTGTGGAACCGGTAGCAGCGGAACGCTGCGCGAGAGAGGCGGGAGCGAAGCGGACGACTCGCCGAGGTGGAGCGACCAGGAAAATTGAGCGGATCAATGGCGGAAGACGCCCCAGCTGGTGGTGCCCTCGACGATGCGTGAATACGCAGCCGAGAGTGAGAGCGCGAGCACCGTACGGGTGTCACGCGGGTCGATGATGCCGTCGTCCCACAAGCGCGCGGTCGCATAGAGCGCGCTCGACTGCTGATCGATGGCGTACTCGACCATCTGCTTCATGCCGCTGAGCGTCTCTTCATCGACGGCCTCGCCGCGTTTGATCATCGCGTTGCGCTGAATGATGTCGAGCACGCCGGCCGCCTGCTTGCCGCCCATCACGGCGATCTTGTGGCAGGGCCAGGTGAAGACGAAGCGCGGCTCGTAGGCCCGGCCCGACATGGCGTAGTTCCCCGCGCCGTAGCTGGCGCCCATCATGATGGTGATCGCCGGCACCGTGCTGTTCGACACCGCGTTGATCAGCTTCGCGCCGTTCTTGATGATGCCGCCCTCTTCGTAGGAGCGGCCCACCATGAAGCCGGTGATGTTCTGCAGGAAGAGAATGGGAATGTTCGACTGGTTGCACAGCGCGATGAACTGCGCGCCCTTGTTGGCCGACTCGGAGAACAAGATGCCGTGGTTCGCGAGGATGCCCACCGGGAAGCCGTGAAGGTGGGCCCAACCGGTGACCAGGGTGTTGCCGTACAGCGGCTTGAACTCGGAGAAGCGGCTGCCATCGACCAGCCGGGCGATCACCTCACGTGGATCGTACGGAATGCGCGAGTCGGGCGAGACGATGCCCAGAATTTCTTCCGGGTCGTACTTCGGCGGCTCCACCACGCGCGGCAGGGGAATGGCGGGCTTTCTCCAATCGAGGTGCGCCACCACTTCACGCGCCAGGCGAATCGCGTCGCGTTCGTCTTCAGCGAGGTAGTCGGAGACGCCCGAGATGCGGCTGTGCATCTCGGCGCCGCCCAACGACTCTTCGTCGGTCTCTTCACCGGTGGCCATCTTCACCAGCGGGGGCCCGCCCAGGTACACCGTGGCCGCCTTCTTCACGAAGATGGCGTAGTCGCTCATGCCCGGCACGTACGCGCCGCCGGCCGTCGACGAGCCACACACCACGTTGATGGTGGGCAGCTTGAGCTCACTGCGCCGGGTGAGGTCGCGAAACGCCGCGCCGCCCGGCACGAAGATCTTGTCCTGGTTGGGGAGATCGGCGCCTCCCGACTCCGTGAAGGAGATGGAGGGCAACCGGTTGGACCGGCCGATCTCTCCGAGGCGCATCGACTTCACCACCGAGAGCTCGCTCATCGCGCCGCCCTTCACCGTCGACTCGTTGCCCGACACCAGGCACTCCACGCCCGACACCCGGCCGATGCCACCGATGACCGATGCTCCGGGCGCGTGACCATCGACGCCGTGGCCCGCGAGCGGGCACAGCTCGAGGAAGGGCGAGTCGCGATCCAGCAGCAGCTCAATGCGCTCTCGGGGCAGCAGCTTGCCGCGCGACTTGTGGCGCTCGGTGTAGCGGGCTCCACCGCCTTCGCGTGATTTGGCCAGCGCCTCCAGCACCGGCTCCATCAGCTTCAAGTTCTGCTCGCGGTTGCTTTCGAAGGTCGGGCCGCGCACTTCGAGGTGCGACGACAGCACCGGGTACGGCTGCTCGTTGACGCGCATGGGCGGCACCATTCGGAATCACGCCGCAGGCGTCAACGGGAAATTGACTCAAGAATCAAGGATCGGGCCTTCTGGTGACTGGTCTTCCGCGTTCGGCTGACCCCACAATGCGCCGCAGTGAGGGCGCGGACGGACATGGTGAAGCTGTTGTTGGTGGATGACGCGGTGTTTGCGCGGGACTTTCTGCTCGCGATCCTTTCGGAGGTCGACTCGAGCATCGAGCTGACCTGGCGCTCCGACTACGCCAGCGGGCTCGAGGGCTTGTTGCATGGCGGCTTCGACGTGTGCCTGCTCGACTATCAACTGGGCCATCGCAGCGGCCTCGATCTGCTGCGCGAAGCGAAAGCGCGCGGCGTGCGCTTGCCGATCATCATGCTCACCGGCCACGGGAGCAAAGAGCTCGATCACCAGGCGATGCACGCGGGCGCGGCCGACTACCTGGTGAAAGGCGACTTCACCGCCCAATCCCTCGAGCGCGTGGTGCGCTACCTGCTCGAGCGCACCCGGGCCGACGACGCGCGCCGTGATTCTGAAGAGCGCTACGCGCTGGCGATGGAAGGCAGCAACGACGGCCTGTGGGACTGGCGGGTGGGCCAGGCGCAGGTGCACTTCTCCTCGAGGTGGAAGCGCATTCTGGGCTTCGAGCCCGGCGAGCTGCCCGACCTCATCGAGAGCTGGTGGGAGCGGGTTCACGCAGACGATCGGTTCCGCCTGCGGCAAGACTTCGACGGGCACTTGCGCGGCTCCACCACGCCGCACTTCGAGAACGAGCACCGGCTGCGCCACAAAGACGGCACCTGGCGGCACGTGCTGGTGCGCGGCAAGGCGGTGCGTGACGAACAGGGTCAGGCCACGCGCATGGCGGGTTCGCTCACCGACGTGACGATGGCGCGCAGCCGCGATCCCCTCACCGGGCTCGCCAACCGGGTGCTCTATCTGGATCGGCTGGAGCACTCGTTTCACCGCGCCGCGCGGGATCCCACCTATCGCTTCGCGCTGCTCTTCATCGATCTCGACAGGTTCAAGAACATCAACGACAGCCTCGGTCACGACGCGGGTGACGAGCTGTTGGTGGCCATCGCGCGCCGGCTCGAAGGCTGCGTGCGCCTGGTGGACACCGTCGCGCGATTGGGTGGCGACGAATTCGTGGTGCTGCTCGACGAGAGCCGTGAGCCCGACGGCGCGACCCGGGTGGCCAACCGCATCATCGAAGAGCTGGGCCGGGCGTTCCTGGTCGGCGGGCGGGAGCTCTTCACCGGCGCCAGCATCGGCATCGCCCTGTCCGACCCGCATTACAAGACGCCGGGCGAGCTGCTGCGCGACGCCGACACCGCGATGTACCGCGCGAAGGCCGATGGCCGCGGCCGCTTCGTCATCTTCGACGCCGCGATGCACGCCCGCGCGTTGCACGTGCTCTCGGTGGAGTCAGGCCTGCGCCGCGCGCTCGAGTCGCACGAGCTCGAGGTCTTCTATCAACCGGTGATCGCCATGGGCTCGGGGCAGCCGCTGGGCTTCGAGGCCCTGGTGCGCTGGCGGCACCCGGAGCGGGGGCTGGTCTCGCCTGCCGACTTCATCCCCGTGGCGGAAGACTCGAGCTTGATCGTGCTGCTCGACCTGCACGTGCTGCGCACGGCGGCCGCCCAGCTGAAGGTCTGGCGGGACGAGTTCAAGCTCGATCTGCACGTCTCGGTGAACGCGTCGCGCCGGCACTTCTCGCGCAATGAGTACGCGTCTGACGTGCAGCAAGCGCTCGAAGGCGCGGGGTTGCCGGCCAGCGCGCTGCGGCTGGAGGTCACCGAGAGCGTGACGTTGGATTTGCCGGACCTCGCGCGCGCGCAACTGCAGCAGCTCCGCGCGCTGGGCGTGCAGCTCTACGTCGACGACTTCGGCGTGGGCTATTCGTCGTTGTCGATGCTGCACACCTACCCGTTCAGCGGCCTCAAGCTCGATCGCAGCTTCGTGGCGGGCCTCGACCAGGCGTCTTCTTCCACGGAGATCGTGCGCGCGATTCTGGCGATCGCTCAGGCGCTCCATCTCGAGGTGGTGGCGGAAGGCGTGGAGACGCTCGGCCAGCATGACGCGCTGCTCGCGCTCGGTTGCACGCGCGCCCAGGGGTTCCGTTACGCGAAGCCGATGCCGGCAGCCGACGCAGCGCAGTGGGTCGCCTCGAAGCGCTGAGCGCCGCTGCAAACGCCCGTGCGTCGCATGCGGAATTTGCGGCCCCGTGCGCCTCGGTCCTCTTCTTGCTGCCAGTCGGGCTCACAGGAGCCCCACATGCGCATCTCCCCTGGAACGATCTTCGTCACGCTGCTCATCATCCCGACCTCGGCCTTCGCTTTCGTCGTCGAGTTCGACCGCGTGCGCGGCAACAACAACTGGGTCGAGACGGATGCACGGCCCGTGGACAATGACGGCGCGATCATCAGCGTCGACACGCGCATCAACGGCGGCACCTGGGTGAACCTGCCGCGCACGACGTGGGGGTCGTACGCGCGAAACATGCCCGTCTCGACGGGGAGCACCGTGGAGTTTCGGGCCCGAAGCGTCTCTGGAGCCGTCTCCTTGTCAGGGGGCTACCGCTGGTCGTCGAGCCCCACGCTGATTTCGCCCAACGCCTTTGCGGCCACCTTCACGCCGACGGCCGGCAGCTTGAGCTTCATCGGAACGCGGGTCGCCGCGAACAAGCCCATCACCCGAGTCGAGGCGCGCCTGAATGCCGGTTCATGGTTCGTGCTGCTTCAGACGGGAACCAACGCGTGGGGCCAGTCACGCACCGTGGCGAGCGGAACGATCGTCGAGTTTCGCGCCACGGCGAACACCAACGAGGTCGCGGTCTCAGCGCGCTACAACTGGCAGGCGGGCTCGACGGGGGGCGGCTTCGTCGCCACGTTCTCCAACGTGCATGGCAACGCCTGGTGGCTCGAGACGGCGATCAGCGCCAACCAGACCGTGGCGGGCGCCGATGTGCGCATCAACAGCGGGCTGTGGCGCGTCATGACCCGGCGAGAAGGGGGAACATGGTCCGCCTCGTACCAAGTGGGCCGCGGCGCCATCGTCGAATTCCGTGCTCGCACGTCGACGGGCGCGCAGGCGATCTCGGCCGGGTATCTGTGGCCGGATGCCACGCGGTTGGGCGCGCCGGGCGACCGGTGTTCGGCGGGGTGCTCCAGCGGCCGGCTGTGCTGCCAGGTCTCACCGCTGAACAACGTGGCCGACTCGAGCAAACGGTTCGCGTGCCTCTCGCCCGTCAACACCCGCTGCCCTGCTCCCGACTTGCAAGTCGATGCCGAGGAACTTTCCTCCTGGTACCTCGAGACGCGCACCTTCGGCACGGCGTCGTGCGCGGTCTCCGAAGGCTGCGTGAATGTCTCAGGGGTGCGTCGGCTGCTTCGGTTCCCCACGCTCACCGAGAACACCGGCACACGTGACCTGGTGCTCGGCGACCCTTCGGTCTCACCGAACCTCTTCGAGTACGGCGAATGCCACGGGCACTATCACTTCGAAGGCTACGCCTCGTATCGGCTGGTGCGCAGCGACGGCAGCGTGGTCGGCACCGGGCGAAAGCAGTCGTTCTGCCTGGGTGACAACCTGCGCTTTTCGGGGCCGCACTACGATCCGCAGTACCACTGCAACTACCAGGGCATCACCGCGGGCTGGGGCGACGAATACATCGCGTCGCTCGATTGCCAGTGGATCGACGTGACCAACGTGGCGCCTGGCTCCTACTTCCTCGAGGTGATCGTCAACCCGACGCGCGACTTGTTCGAGAGCAACTTCACGAACAACACGGCGCGGGTACCGGTGACGCTCCGGTAGAAAATGGGTCGGGAAATGGCCGGAAACTGCCAACCTCTTTGACAGCTGAGGTGGCGACGCAGCGGGGGAAGGAGTCCGATAACCCTTTCATGCGACCCATCGCCGGCTTCTCCAGTGCGCTCCCCCAGCTCAACCTCGTCGGCGGCCCGAAGCACAAGCCTGCGGCCAAGCGCGAGAAGCTGACGATCGCCACGGTCAACGACGACTTCACCGACGACAAGAGCCGGCTGAAGCACCTCAACAAGGTCACCGACGTGATGCTGGTGCAGGAGGCCAAGGGCACCAACATCCGCAAGGTGATGAAGGGCACGGACAGCGGCGTTCACCAGGATCGTTCATCCGAAGATCGCGCCGGCTCGGCCGTGGTGTGGGATCGCAAAGACGCCCGTGCCACCGACCGTGGGTTGAAGCTCGCGTCGACCAAGGGCTCGGGCGTGCTCAACCGCTGGGTCACCTGGGTCGATCTCAAGGTGGGCGACAAGAAGGTGCGCATGGTCTCGGTGCACCGCCCGCCCGGTTACGCCAGCAAGCTGTGGCCCCAGTTCGACCGCAACCTGCGCGCGTTCATCAAGCAGACCCGCCAGGCGAAGATGCCCCTGGTGATCGGAATGGACGCGAACACCGAGAGCTATGGCCGCTTCGCGCGCGCCGCGGGCATGAAGTGGCACGCGCCCAAGGGCCCCACCGCGCACGGCAAGGTGATCGACGGCTTCCTCGCGTCGCCCGGTATCAAGTTCCAGAACATGCGCCGGCTCGACAAGGGCCCCAGCGATCACACGCCGGTCGTGGCCGACATCATCCTGCCCCGCTGATCAAGAACGGAAGGGTTTGACCCACTCGAGGCTCTGCTCCCAGAGGTCCCGCGCGGCAGCGGGATCATCCGCCAACACATTGCAGAGGCGCTCTTCACCGTCTTGTCCGTAGTAACGGCCGTTGTGCTCGGCGAGCTCGGGCGCGGTTGCGCAATGCAGGCTCGCGGTGGCTCCTTGCCGGGGCGAGCGCATGAACCACATCGCGATGGTGCGCAGCGGCCAGGCGGTGGTGCGCCAGATGTCGGAGGCGATCACGCCCGGGTGCAGCGCGTAGCTGTGCACGCCCTGGTCGCCCCAGCGGCGCGCGAGCTCCTTGCTGAAGAGCACGTTGGCCAGCTTGCTCGCTTGATATTCGGGCCAGCCGGTGGCCGAACGGGTCGGCTGTCGCACGGCGTCGAGCTCGAGCGGTTGGTGGGTGCGCTCATGGGCGCGGCTGGCCACCACCACCACCCGCGAAGGAGACGCCAGTGCGCGTTCGAGTTCGAGCGTGAGCAGGAAGTGGCCGAGGTGATTGACGCCGAAGGTGGTCTCGAAGCCCTGCTTCGTCACGCCCTTCACCCGCGCGAGACCGGCGTTGAGGATCAGCACGTCGAGCTTCACGTTCTTCGCGTTGAAGGCGGCTGCGCAGCGTTGCACCGACGGGAGATCGTCGAGCGCCAACTCGAGGAAGTGCAGGTTCGGGTTGCCCGTCTCTTTCGTGATCGCGTCCATCACGGGGCGGGTCTTCGCTTCACTGCGGCAGGCGAAAAAGACGGTGGCCCCGCGGCGCGCGAGCTCCTTCGCGGTCTCCGCGCCGATGCCGGTGTTGGCACCTGTAATGAGGAAATTCCTGCCTCCCTCTCCCTTCGGGAGAGGGTCGGGGTGAGGGTCGAACGTCATGTCATTCTGCCTTCCACCAGATGCAGAAACCGCCCGCCGAGCCGCTCGGCCTCTTCTCGCGCGTGGGTCACCAGCAAAGTGACCAGCTGCTCCGCTTCAACCAGTTCTTTGAGCTCGTTCACCAGCTCATCCCTCAGTCCGGCGTCGAGCGAAGAGAACGGCTCATCGAGCAGCAACACGCGAGGCGCGCGCGCCAAAGCCCGGGCCAGCGCCACGCGTTGCGCCTCGCCTCCTGACAGCGTCGAAGGCTTGCGCTGCGCCGCGCCCTGCAGCCGAAGCCGCTCCATCCACCGCGACACGTCGTGCGGAGTCCGTGCGCCGAACGCCACGTTCTGCTCCACCGTGAGATGGGGAAACAGCGCGGAGGACTGGAACACGTAGCCGACCTCGCGCCGCTCCGGAGGCAGCGAATGCCGCTCATCGCTCCACACCGTCTGATTGAGACGCACGAAGCCGGCGTCGAGCGGCAGCAGTCCTGCGATCGCCCGCAGCGTGGAGGTCTTCCCGCTGCCCGAGGGGCCGAACAGCGTGGTGACGCCGACCCCGGCCTCCAGCGAGAGCTCGAGCGTGAAGGTGCCGAACTGAGCGAGCAGCTTCGCCTGCAGCACGTCACCGCGCATGAGGTCGCCTCCCCAGCCACTGCACCGAGGCGATCAACACCACCGCAAGTACGGTCAACGCGACGGCGAGCGTGCGGGCGTCACCTTCTCTGCCCGAAAGCACCGCGTCGTAGAGCGCGAGGGCCGCGGTCTGGGTCTCGCCGGGAATGTTGCCGGCGATCATCAAGGTCACTCCGAAGTCGCCACAGGCGCGCGCGAAACCCAGCAGCAGCCCCGCGGCCACGCCTCGGGACGCGAGGGGAAGCGCCACGCGGGTGAGCGCACCGAGCCGTGATGCACCCAGCGTGCGGGCGGCATCGAGCAGGGTGGGATCGACCGCGTCGATGGCCGCGCGCGCGCTCTGCAGCACCAACGGCAACGCGGTGATGGTGGCCGCGATCACCGCGCCGGTGCGGGTGAAGACGAACGAGCTGCCGGTGAGCCACTCCCACGCGCCACCCAGCGCACTGCGCCTCCCCAGCAGGGTGAGCAGGTAATACCCGAGCACCGTGGGGGGCAGCACCAGCGGAGCAGTGAGCACCGCGTCGACCACGCCTGCGATCCTCTTTCCGTGCGTCAGGGCGATCAGCGCCAGCGCCGAGGTGCCCGCGAGCAAGGTCGCCAGCACCGCGATCTGAAGCGACAGCGCGAGCGGCTCGAGCAACACGGGGTTCAGGAGGTGAACAACCACGCCCAGGCGATGAACACCGCCTGCAGCGGGAGCCGCGCCCACAGCGCCCACGTCGGCATGGGCTTCTTGCCCAGCGGGATGCGGTTGACGGCCATGTTCACGTTCGCGGGGAACACCGCGATGAAGAGCGCGATCAGCCCCCATGCCGCGATGCGCTGGGTCGCGGGGATCAGCAGGCCCACGCCGCCCATGATCTCGAACACGCCCGAGATGGCCACCAGAGCCGCCGGCGCCGGCAGCCACTTCGGGACGATCTTCACGAACCCGCGCGGTGAGACGAAGTGCATCACGCCCACGAAGGTCATCACGCCCGCCAGCAGCCACTTCAGAATGATCAGGATCATCGGCGGGTGTCTTTGGGCGCTTCGAGCGCGAAGAAGGGCAGGTTGGCGCGGCGAGCGGCGTACAGGCCCGCTCCGACTTCGCGGAAGTGCGGCTGCAGGCGCTTGCGATACCAGGCGGCAGGCCGCAGCTCGACCCGCAGGTCGGTGCGATGCGCGTCGATCGCGTCCTTCATGTCGTCCTGGGTGATCGCCTCGAGATACAGAAAACCACCACACATCGCGGCGAGGTTCTCGATCGCCGCAGAGGCGCCCGTCGCATCGGTGATGTACGGCAGCACGCCCTGGCAGATCACCAGCTCGAACTGCTTCTCCACGCGGAAGGTCGAGATGTCGGCCTGCTGATGGCCGTACTTGCGGCAGATCTCCCGGTCGAGCTCGGTGGAGAGCACCTTCGCGCCCTTGCGGTTCTTCTTGAGCCACTGGCCCCACCAACCCAGGCCCGCGCCGACGTCGAGCACGTCGATCAGGTCGACCCCGAACCACTCGATGAGACCCACCACACCCGAGATCAAATGGGCGTGGCGCTTCTGGTCGTACACCCGCGTCGAGGGATCTTTGTAGAAGCGGCGGTAGTAGGCCTCGTCGAACTGCAGCGTCACGGCGTGCCGGCGTCCACGGCGGCGTCGACCGGGGCAGGAGTTGCAGCAGCGGCGGCAGCAGCAGCGTCGGCGGCCGCCTTCGCGTCGGCAGCCTGTTGGGCGGCCGCTTCTTCGGAGACCTTCTTCATGCTGGCCAGGCCCTTCTCGAAGTCGGGGCCGACCATCTTGTCCATGTCCATGAACAGGCTCATCGCCTTGGCCATGAAGTTGTTGGTGCCGCTCATGGTCCAGGTGACCGTGGTGCCTGCACCGGTCCTGGCGAAGTCGAAGTCGGTGCGGTTGTTGGCGGCGAAGGGCGCGGTGAAGTTGAGGTCGAGGCCCAGGTGCTCGGCGGGCTTTGCGTCGGTGATCTTCATGTTGCCTTCACCGACGTCTTTGTTGCCCACCCATGCGTAGCCAGCGCCGACGCCCGAAGGCACTTCGTTGAAGGTGCGCTTCATCGTGGGGTCCATCTGGTCCCACGGACTCCAGGCGTTCCACGACTTGAAGTCGTCGACCTGGTCGTAGACCAGCTCGGCAGGCGCGTTGATCAGCAGCGAGCGTTTGATCTCGAAGGTGGCCGGGCGGGTGGCGACCACGATGAGGAAGATGACGATCACGGCAGCAACGGCGCCGAGGATTTTCTTGGCCATGGGCCGGTTCGTAGCGCAAGGCGCGCCAGTAGAAAGCCGAAACAGCTACGGTGCCGCGCATGAAATCAGCCCCCCGGCCCCTGGTGCTTTCGTACTCCGGCTGCTCGACCTGCAAGAAGGCGCTGAAGTGGCTCGTCTCGAAAGGGGTCGACGCCCAGGTACGCGCGATCGTCGAGGAGCCGCCCACCAGGGCCGAGCTGGAGCAGTGGATCCCGAAGAGCGGAAAACCGGTGAAGAAGTGGCTCAACACCTCGGGCCTCAGCTACCGAGCCCTGGGCAAGGAGAAGCTCGAGGCCGCCAGCGAGACCGAGGTGAAGAAGCTGCTCTCGGCCGACGGCAAGCTGGTGAAACGGCCCGTGCTGGTGATGGGCTCCACCGTGCTGGTGGGCTTCAAGGAAGACGAGTGGGCAGCCGCGTTCACTTGATACAGTCGCGGCGTCATGTCTCGGAAGGCCGTGCTCACGCTGCTGCTGCTCAACGCGTGCGCCGAAGTGGCCCCGACGACCTGCTTCTTCGATGAACCCTGTGCTGACGCGGGCCAGGCGGCTGGTGGCGGCAGCACGGGTGGCGGGAGCGCAGGCGGTGGCGGAGGACTGGGCACGGGCGGAGGAGCCATCGGTGGTGGCGAAGCAGGCGGTGGAACCGGAACTGGAGGTGGCGGTGACCGGCCCGTTCCCAATCGCTTCAGCAGCCTGGGAATCTCCGATCGCTGGAGCGAGGTGCTTGCCGCGCTGCCCGACCCCGATCTGCTGCCCTCGTTCATTCAGCAGGAAGTGACGCTCACGCCCGCCATCGCCACCAGTGGTAATTGCCGCGAGGCCTTCCGGGGCGCGGTGGCGCTGCCTGACGGCCGGGTGCTGGCCATTCCGTTCTGCGTCACCCGCTTCGCGTTGATCGATCCCGACGCGCTCACCGTGACCTGGGTCGGCCCGACGTTGAACGGCGTGCGCCCCCTTCAACCACTGCCGGGGAGTTTTGGTGGTGGCGTGCTCGGTTGTGACGGCCGGGTGTACGCGCTGCCTCACGTGACCGAGAACCGCGTGATGCGCATCACCCCCGAAGAAGATGGTGGGCTCACCTTCGACAGCCTTCCCATGTCGAACCCCGGGCCGCACCGGCTCTCGGGTGGCGTGGTGGCGCGCTCCTGCCTCGAGGGGTTTCGCATCATCGCCGCGGGGCGCGACGGGCTGTACGCGCTCGACCCGTTCGAAGACTCGGTGTCGGTCACGCCGATCACCACCGCTGCCGCCACGTCGCTTCAGTTTTCCGGCGTGGCCCGGCTGGGTGACGACCAGGTGATCAGTGCACCCGCGCTGGGCGCAGGTCAGGTCGTCTCGCTGGTGGTGAACTCGAGCACGCTCGCGGTCAGCACGATTACCTCCACGGCCGATCTCACGCCCCGGTTCGGCGTGGCCACCACGCGCGAGAACGAAGCCTTCGTGATGAGTGAGTCGGGCCGCGTGTACACCCTGCGGCCGGATGGTGGTTCCAGCGCCGCGCGCACCGAAGCGGGGGCCCGGTTGCGCTGGCCGACCAACACCTTGCAGGGGGCGATCTTCGGCGCAGGTGAAGAGTTGATCTTCTGGAGCGAAGCGCCTCCGCCCACGGATGGCGTGGTGTTCACGCCAGCGGCCGACGACGCGGCGAACTTCACTTCGGGTGGGCTGGTGCTGAGCACCTCGGGCGCGTTGATCAACGTGCCGGCCTTCACCGGCCGCAGCGTGATCACCATCTACGCCCAGTCCGCGGGGGCGCCCCCGCCGGCGAGTGCCATCCTCTCTCCCTGGTTCAACAAGCTCTGATGTCTGCGCACGATCCTGAAGACGACGGAGGCGAAGGGAAGACGGTGCGCCGTGCGGTGCTGTCCGGCCCCCGCATCGTCTCCGAGCCGGTGATCGACGCGACCTCGGTGCGGCAGGTGCACAGCGATGTGGACCCGCTGATCGGCGCGATGCTGGGCGAGTACCGCGTGCTCGCGCCGCTGGGCTCCGGCGGCATGGGTGTCGTCTATCGCGGGGAGCAGCCGGTGATCGGCCGGCCCGTGGCGATCAAGGTGCTCAAGCGGCAGTACGCGCAGGACCCCGTGCACATGCGGCGCTTCCTGGAAGAGGCACGCTCGGTGAGCGCCGCGCGGCACCCGGGCATCATCGACGTCTTCAGCTTCGGCGAGACGCTCGCGGGTGAGCCCTACCTGGTGATGGAGCTGCTCGAAGGCGAGCCGCTCGATGCGATGTTGCGAAGGCGTGAAGCAGTGCCCGCGAAAGAAGCAGTGCAGCTGCTCATTCCCATGCTCAACGCGCTCAGCGCCGCCCACGCCGCGGGCGTCACCCATCGCGATCTGAAACCCGCCAACGTGTTCATCGTGACGCTGAAGGACGGCACCACGTTTCCCAAGCTGCTCGACTTCGGTCTGGCGCGGCGGGGTGAAGCGGGCTCGCGGGTTCGGCAGACCAGCGTCGGAGGCACGCCCCTCTACATCGCTCCCGAGCAGGCCCGTGGTGAGGAGGTCGGACCGCAGACCGACCTCTACAGCTTCGGCTGCGTCGCGTACGAGATGCTCGGCGGCGCTCCTCCCTTCACCGCCGTCAATCTGCACGAGCTGCTCGATCAACACGCCACCCTCGCTCCGGAGCCGCTGCGGCCTCGCGTCGCGGGCGTGTCGGCCGAGCTCGAAGAACTCGTGCTGCAGATGTTGGAGAAGGATCCTTCGAATCGGCCCGCTTCCGCGCTCGAGGTGCGCGAACGGCTGGAGAAACTTCAGCAAGCCCGGCCGCCGCGCAAGGCGCGCCCAGCACAGGTGGCGCTGACCAGCGTTTCGCTTCCGGCTCAGGAGCGGGGCCGGGTCTGGTGGCCCTGGGCGCTCGGCGGGGTCGCCTTGTTCGCGTTGGTCGTGGGCATTGCCCTGGCGCTGCGGCCTGTCCCCGTCGCACCCGTTGCCGTGGCTCCGCCGCCGGTTCGTCTGGTGGCACCGCCTGTCGCGCCGGAACCGGAACCCGAACCGGAGCCCATTGCAGTGGAGGAACCGGAGCCCGAACCCGTCAACACGCCGGTGCGGATCCCCAAACCCACGGCGAAGCACACGGCGCGCGATCTGCAGAAACGCTGGCAGGCGTTGCGAAATCGGTCGAAGTCGTTGCCCGACAATCTGAAACGGGCCGCGATGCTGGAGCTCGACGAAGCGCAGTTCTGTACGACTCCGGTCGAACGCTGTTGGCGGGAGCTGAACGAAGTCGAAGCGTTGTACTTCCCGAAGTGAGCTGAGGCGCCTTGTTACCGCTCGTGTTGTTGCTGGCCATTGCCGCGGGCGACGTGAGGGTCGACATCGTCGAACGTTCGACCCTCGGCCTCTCGGCGCCAGCGAGCGTGCGGCTGCGGGAGCGGCTCAAGGTGGCGCTGGAGCGCGACGAACTCACCTCGCGACTGGCCGCGTCGCGGTGTGCCGATCGGGCGTGTTTGATGGCGCTGGCGAAGTCGGCAGGCACCTGCGTGGTGGGCGTGACGGTGGTGAAGGGCCGCAAGGGGCTGACCATCGATCTCGAAGCGGTCGATGCCACCAGCGTGGTGCTGCAGCACACGTTTCTGCTCTCCACTGATCGGCTGGAAGACAGCCCTGAGGCGCAGGTGTTCGCGCATCAGTTGAACACCCGGCTGTTGAAGGACACCCCGGTGGTCGAGCCAGAACGTGCGGCGGCGCCGACGTTGCTCGAACCGGTGGTGGAGGCACAGCCCGCGTGGCTCGAACCTGCACCTGCGCCCGTGTTTCCGCGCGTGCTGGGTGGGGTTTCGGCTGGCGTGGGGGCGGTGGCCATCGGCCTGGTGATCGCGGGTGCGGTGGTGAAGGGGCAGCTGGCGACGTCGCTGAACGAAACGCCCGTGGTCACCACGCTCACCCGCGCTCAGGCGCAGCAGCAGGCAGATGCGGCGAACGCGTTGCTGGGCACCGGTGTGGTCGCGTTGATCATCGCCGCGGCGGGTGGCACGACCGCACTGCTGCTCGGGGTGAGCGCTCCCAGTTCAGTCGAGCTCGCTGCGGAAATGCGGTGACCGCTCAGCGAGCTGCTCGACGTAGCCGCGCACCTGCGCCTGGGCATCCGCGCTGAACTCCCGCAGCGACTTGATGTGCGCTTCCGGCACGAAGCGAAACGACACGCTGATCCGGCGCAAGCGGAAGTCATCCAGCACCGTGGGCATCACCGGGCTGTCGCCGTGCCGCACGCGCACCACGCGATGGTAGAGGGAGTCCTTGTAGTGAGGGCCGCTCAGGATCACGACCGAACGATTGGCGAGCCACACCGAGAGCTCCGGAGTCTCGGGCTTCGCGCCATCGACGAACTCGAACAGCGCAGGCTGGCCCAGCGAGAACATCACCACGGGCCCCGGTTCCCCATCGCGGTGCATCTTGAGCCGGGCCAGGTCGACCGGCTGCACCCGGCCCTTCGCGTCTTTGGTCAGCTCGCTCCCGTAGTAGTTGATGAGGCAGGTGTTGGGCTGTTGCCCGCGCTCTTCTGCCGTCTGGTGCTCAGCGAGCCTCGGAGCGAGCCGCTCGAGAATGCGCACCAACCCGGGGGCCATCGGCTCGGCGCGCAGGCACTTCTCCTCGAGGTGATTCGGAGCGGAGTAGTAGCCCAGGCACGCGAACTGCCACGCGCCCAGCCAGTACACCGGCCGGGTCAACCGGCGCGAGCTCTGGCCTTTGCGGGTGGCGCGATCGCCGACGTAGCGCGACTCCCAGAGCGGCTTGAGCGAGCCGAAGTACTGCAGGAGCGCCTCGCTCTCGGCCTCGGTGATGAAACGCGGCAGATACGAGAAGCCCGGGTTCTCGATGGGCTCTGTGCCTCGGAGGGGTTCCACGGCCATGCGGTGCACCTACTCCATCAGCAGCGAGACAGTCGCGGCCTTCCCTGACACAAACGCGGCATGCACGGGAAGGTCGCCATCGTCACGGGGGCAAACACGGGTATCGGGTTCGAGACGGCTCGCGGCCTGCTCGAAAAGGGAGCCACGGTCATTCTCGGCTGCCGTGATCTCGAGAAGGGTGAGAAGGCGCGCGCCGAGCTGGTGGCCAGCACGGGCAATCAGGCCGCCACGGTGATGCTGGTCGATCTCGCCAACCTCGCGCGGCTGCGCAACTTCGTGACGAAGTTCGAGGCGCAGGTTCCCCGCCTCGATCTGCTCGTGCACAACGCCGGCGTCTGGCCCCGCACCCGCCGCAAGACGGTGGATGGTTTCGAGCTGACCCTGGGCGTCAATCACCTGGGGCCCTTCTTCCTCACGCAGCTGCTCCGCCCGATGCTCGAGCGCAGTGCGCCGTCGCGCGTGGTGGTGGTGACCTCGTCGTTGCACATCAGCGCCGCGATCGACTTCGAGGATCTGCAGTTCAAGGTGCGCAAACACCAGGGCGGCATCGCCTACGGGCAGTCGAAGTTGTGCAACGTGATGTTCACCCACGCGTTGGCGCGCCGGCTCCAAGGCAAGGGCGTCACGGTCAACTCCGTGCACCCGGGTGTGGTGGCGACCGAGCTGACCCGGGAAGCCCCTGCGCGTGCGGCCCCGGTGCGTGGGCTGCTCACCCCTCGGGAAGGCGCGATGGGTTCGCTCCACCTGGCCACCGCGTCCGAGCTCGAGGGCGTCAGCGGCCGCTACTTCGAAGGTAGGGTGGAGAAGATGCCTTCGAACTTCAGCCAGGATGTCGAGGCACAGGAGCGCCTCTGGGCCATGTCCCTCGCGCTGCTCAAGCTGCCCGCGGAAAGCTGAACTTCCGCTACGGGTGCGCTAGGCCCCCGCCATGCGCTTGCTCCTGGCGGTGTCGCTGCTCCTCCTTGCTGCGCCCGCCTCGGCGCAGACGTGTCCTCCTGGTTCGTATGGGCCTTCGTGTCTGCCGTGCCCGAACTGCAACTCGGGGACCTGCAACGACGGCTTCTCCGGCAATGGCACGTGCGCTTGCCCCTCAGCCACCGCGGGCGCCTTCTGTCAGTTCACCAACGCGACGACCTGCAATGGCCACGGCACCGCGTTGTCCACTGGCGGCTGCGTCTGCAACAGCGGCTTCAGTGGGGCGAATTGCCAGGCGTGTGCGGCCAACTTCTTTGGCTACCCCACGTGCCGCTTCTGCAGCGCGAGCACGACCTGCAACGGCAACACCACCGGCGGCACGTGCAACAGCGCCGGCTTCTGCAACTGCCCCTCGAACTACAGCAGCGCGAATTGCGGAACGTGTGCGGCTGATCGGTATGGCTGGCCGGGCTGTACGTTCTGCCAGGCCGCGACCACCTGCTCAGGCCGGGGCTCGTGCAACGTCAATGGCGGAGGCTGCGTCTGCAACGCGAACACCTCGGGCGCGAACTGCGGCGACTGCGCAGCGGGATTCTTCGGGCCTTCGTGCACCGCCTGCGATTGTGGCTCGGGCACGTGCAGCCAGGGCGTCAACGGCACGGGCCAGTGCACTTGCGCTGCGGGGAGCGGCGGTGCGTGTGCAGTCTGCGCGCCCGGCTCCGCGAGCCCCGGTGGGACTGGAGCGGCCTGCACCGCGTGCCTTCCCGGAACGTTCGCGGACACCTCGGGCGCTTCGACGTGCGCTCCCTGCGCTGCGGGGTTCTCGTCGGGTGCCGGTGCGACGTCATGTACCGCGTGCGCTCCCGGCTCGTCGGGCCCCGGCGGTGCTGGAGCGGTCTGCGCCGCCTGCCTTCCCGGAACGTTCTCCGCGAATTCGGGCGCCGCGATGTGTTCTCCCTGCGGTGCGGGCTTCTCGTCAGCCGCCGGTGCGACGGCGTGTACCGCGTGCGCACCAGGAACCTTCGCGGGCCCTTCATCGACCAGCTGTGAGTCGTGCGCCGCGGGTACGTTCGCCACCGTCGCGGGGTCGAGTGTGTGCACCGCGTGCCCCGCAGGCACCACGTCGATGGCGGGCGCAAACGTGTGCAGCCCCTGTGCCCCGGGGAGCGCTGGCGACGGAGGCCTTTGCTCCGCCTGCCAGGCCGGCACGTTCGCCGCCGCCGCGGGGAGCCCTGCTTGCTCGCCGTGTCAGGCGGGCACCGCATCGATGGCCAACGCCGCGTCGTGTACCGCGTGTGCCCCGGGCACGTTCGCGCCGAGCGCGGGGCAGTCGAGTTGTCTGACGTGCGCACCGGGCAGCGCCGCGGTCGGGGCGGGCAGTACCAGCTGCACCCCGTGCCTCGCAGGCACCTTCTCGAACGCGACGGGAACGGCGTGCGAGCCGTGCGCGGCAGGCACCTTCTCTGCGAATGCAGGTCAGTCGGCCTGCCTGGCCTGCGCGGCGGGAACGATCTCGGGTGCCGCCGGCAGCACGTCGTGCACGGTCTGCTCAGCGGGCACCTCTTCCAATGCTGCGGCCACCGAGTGCGTCGCGTGCGCGGCAGGAACGTTTGCCTCTGCGGGCTCGGCGAGCTGTCAGCCGTGTGGCAGTTGCGATGACGCGAAGGCCTGCACCGAGGACCGCTGCGATTCTTCGCTCGGATGCACCTCGACCGCGACCGCGAGCTGTGATGCCGACGCAGGGAGTGGTGTCGACGCGGGCAGCAACGTCGACGCAGGCACGGGTGCCGATGCAGGCAGCAACGTCGACGCGGGAGGTGGGCCCGACCCGATGGTGAACCCGGTCGCGTGCGGCTGTACCAGCGCGCCGCTGGGGGCGCTGTTCGCCGTGCTCGCGCTGCTCCTGCGACGGTCGTCTGCCTCTCGGCGTCGTTGAGCGACGGCGGTGCGCCGAGCCGCATCGCGGCCCTTCGGTTGCGCGTGGCTGCGCTTGCCGCGCCGCTGGGCAGTCGTTGAGCCGCCGAACAGTTCGTGCAGCCTGGTCGGGGTGAGGGGCCCTGCTTCGTCGCAGTGAATGAACTTCCGCACTGTCGTCACCAGGGCAGTGCGCCGAGCATCTTTCGGCGCTTCTCAGCCGCATCGGCCATTCGCTTCGGCTCCTTCAGCCGGCGAGCCCTGAACAGCAGGTTGTGCGGAGTCACCGTGGGGGCGACGAACGGAACCACCGTGGTCTCCCAGCCGGCGGCTTCGAGCCGGAGCGTTCGTTCACCGTCGACGAAGGCGTGAAGGAAGCGCTTCTGCACCTCGGAGTGGCCGGGCATTCCCAGCTCGTCGGCGCGCTGCTTCGCGGTCGTCCACGAAGGAATGGTCGCGCCGTAACAACACGGGACCAGCAGCAGCCACTTCGCCTCGCACGAAAGCGCAGCGTCGATCACCGCGTCTGATGCAGGGCCACAGGCGTGGAGCGCGGTGACGATCGCCGGGCGTTTCGGCCAGAACGAAGGGTCCGCCACGTCACCGTGATGCAGCTCGATCTTCGCAGGGCGGGTGAGCTTGCCCATCGCGTGCTTCACGTCGGCCAGGCGCTTCTCTTCGCGCTCGATGACCACCAGGTGCTCGAAGCCGAGCAGCTCGACGGCCAGCAGGCCCAGGTACGACTTTCCCGCGGCGACGTCGACCAACGTGCCATCACGACCGAGCCGCGCGAGTTCATCGAGCAGCGCGGCGACCTCGACCGCTTTCTTGAGATCTTCCCGGCGCAGTGACGTGCCTGCGGCGTCGATGAACATCGACTGCAGTTTTGCTTCGACGTCGGCGGGCGTGACCACGAACCGTCATCTATCCCAAAACGGATTGCCCGAATCCGCCCTGGGAGGGCCGATTTGGGTCATTCGTTTTGCCGAGGTACTGGTCTGGTTCAGCGGGTGCGGCCGTCTTTCCTCGTCACGTTCAACACGGCCATCTTGGTCGAGTGGTTGAACGGCGCCGGATCCACCGGCAGCGCGCCCTGCTTCGTGTCGGGGTAGCCCACGAAGTCCTCCGGCACGTCGATGCGTTCGCCGAAGGTGAGGTACCCCCCGGTGCACACCGCATCCATCGCCTTCATGAAGTCGGCGCCCGACACGAACACGCCGTTGTTGATCGCCACCAGGAATCCACCGTGCGCCACCAGCGGCCGCACCTTGTTCAGCAACCGCACCATGTCCTGCTCGAGGTCGACGCGGCCCTTCTCCGTGACGGAGAAGAACGGCGGGTCGACGAAGATGCAGTCGAAGAGCGGCTCCTTCTTCAGGCGGCCGATGACGTCGAAGAAGTCTCCGGGCCAGAAGTCCTTCCGCGCCAGGGGGAAACCGTTGAGCGCGTAGCTGTCTTTGGCGACGGTGAGGAAGGCGTTGTTGAGATCGTTGTGGAGCACGCTCTCTGCGCCACCGGCCATCGCGGCCACGCCGAGGCTGCCGGTGTACGCGAAGGCGTTGAGCACCCGCTTGCCCTTCAACGTGCGTTTCGCCCACGCCCGCAGCGGGGCCGTGTCGAGATAGAAGCTCGCGTCGCGGTTGAGGGTGAGCCGGGTGGTGTACCAGACGCCGTCTTCCTGGACCTTGCGGGTCAACCCCACGCCGGTGCCGAAGAGCAGGGTGCCGTTGCGTTCATCCTGGCTGGCGGATTCACGGCGTTTCCACAACGCGGCGGTGAGCCAGGGCATCGCCCCGCGGGCGTTCTCGATCAGCGCGAGCATACCGGCGCGATCTCCCGTGGCGCTGGTCGCGTCGTGGAGCACCAGCGAGGTGCCGTAGAGATCGACCGCCACGCGCGTGAAGCCTTCGGTGTAGCCGTTGAACAGGCGCAGCGCGGTGGTGTGCGGCGCGCTCAGCCGGGGAAGGCGGTGGGCGAGCGCACTGGAGAAACGGGCGATCAGGTCGGCAGACATGCCGCGCACATGGCGGACGGAACGACGAGCGTCAAGGAAGCGTGACGTCGAGCCGGCCGGTGTCCGAGGTCAGGCGCGCTTGAAGCTGCCCACTCCGGCCGATGAAGAGTGACCCTCCCTGGCCATGGATGAGCGGGGAACCCGGGCCCCAGTTGGCGTTGAGCACGGCGACCTGGTGCTGTTGGGCGAGCGGCTGGAGCAGGCCCGGGCGCGCGTCGGCTTCGTCGTCGACCCAGGCGCTGGCGAAGAGCAGCAGGTCGGCCGCGGTCAGTTCGGGCGCCGCGTCTTCGGCGAGGAAGTGCACGTCGAAGCAGATGGCGGCGGTGAGCTTCTTGCCGCGCCAGGTGAAGACCTCGCTCGGTGCTGGCCCGGGTGTGGCCCACTTCTCGGGGAACCACGGGTGCCGCTTTCGGTAGTGCAGGGCGGTGGTGCCGTCGGGGGCGACCGCGATGAGCGCGTTGAAGAGCCCGTCGGTGGTGCGCTCGATCAGCGGGCCGACGACGAGGGCGTCAAAGCGACGGGCGAGGTGGGCGAGGGCGGCGTGCGTGGGGCCTTCGAGGGGCTCGGCGAGGCCGGTGAGGTCGAAGTCGCCTTCAGGTGAGACGTAGCCGGTGAGCGCGGCCTCGGGCAGCAGGATGAGGTCGGTGCGCGGGCCTGATTCGAGCAACACCTCGGCGAAGGCGAGCTGTTCGGGCGCAGCGTCGAAGCGCGCAGGGAGCTGGAGGGCCGTCAGCTGCATGAACTGGAGCGTAGGAGAAAATCGGTTGTGACAAATCGGCCAATAGCCCGGCCAAACGTCACAACCGATTCTCATTCACGACACTGTTCCATCGAGCGCAGTCGAGGGGTCACCTCGGCCCGCGCACCCTCTCCCAGAGGGGGAGAGGGAATTTCACACCGTGAAAAGTGGTAGTGACGGCACCGCATGTCCACCCCCCCCGTCGCCTCCTGGCTCGAGCTCTCCTCGCGTGCGTACGCCACCAACGTCGCGACCTTCCGGGCGGTGACGGCGCCCAGCCGCATCGGCGCGGTGCTCAAGGGCAACGCCTACGGCCATGGCCTGTTGGAGACGCTGTCTCTCGCCCACGGTGAGGTCGACGTGCTCTACGTGATCACCCCCGCCGAGGCGCTCGCCATCCGCGCGTGGGAACACCAGAACAAACGCGCGCGCGCCGACGTGCTGGTCATCGGTGCGGTCAACTCGGACGACTGCGTCGAGCTCGCGCGGCAACACGTCAGCGTGGTCGCGGCGGCGCGCGGGTTTTCAGACACGGTCAACGCACTGCGCACGGCCGGCGTGAAGCTCGAAGTCCACGTGCACCTCGACACCGGCCTGGGCCGCGAAGGCTTCACCGCCGCCGGACTCGAAGCGGGTGAAGCCGACTTCTTCGCCCTCGCCCAAGACGTCATCACCGTCAAAGGCGTCCTCAGTCACTTCGCCAACACCGAAGACGTGACCGAGCAGGACTACGCGCGCACCCAGCTCGCCAACTTCGAAGCCGGCATCCGCTTGCTGCAAGCGCGCGCCGGTGTGAGCCAGGACGTGCAGCGTCACTTCGCTGCGAGCGCCGCTGCGTTGGTGTTGCCTCCGTCACGGCTCGACGTGGTGCGCGTGGGCATCGCGATGTACGGCCTGTGGCCCTCTGCCGAGACCCGGCTCTCCGCTCGCGTGGTGCTGGGCTCGTTGCCCGTGCTGGAGCCGGTGCTGTCGTGGAAGGTTCCCAGCCAGGTCGTGAAGTGGCTGCCCGCGGGCAGCTACGTCGGCTACGGCTGCACCTATCGCTGCGCGGCGGACACGCGGGTGGCGGTGCTCCCGGTCGGCTACTGGGACGGTTACCCGCGGCTCGCTTCAGGCAAGGCGCACGTGCTGGTGCACGGCAAACGCTGCCCGGTGATCGGCCGCGTGATGATGAACCACCTGATCGTCGACGTGACCCACGCGACGAAAGACGATCAGCCCGTGATCGCCACGCTGCTGGGCCGCGACGGGGAAGAGCACGTGTCGGTCGAGACCATCAGCACCTGGGCTCAGACCATCCACTACGAGACCCTGACGAGACTGGGGCCGCACCTGCGCAGGGTGGTGGTACAAGACCCGCCCTGATGCTGCTCGCGCTCGTCCTGTCCATTCTCCCCGATGCACCACGGACCATCGTGCTGCTTCCTGAGTCGGGTGCGATGTCTGCCGTGGTGTCGGCGGCGCCCGCGACCGCGACGCCTTCGAGCCTCGTCGACGCCCGCAAGATGGCGGAGCAGCTCCGCTACGAAGAGGCCGTCGTCGAGTACCAGCGCTACCTCGCCACGCCCGAGCGGCCGATCTCCGAGCGGGCCAATGCGCTGCTCGAGATGGGCTTCATTCACCTGGTGCTCGGCGATCAGCTGAACGCCGAGAGCCGCGCGCTCGAAGCGCTGGAGCTGGACCCGAAGTTGTCCGTGCCTTCGACCGCTCCGACCAAGCAGGTCGACTTCGTGGTGAAGATGCGCCGGCTCTACATGGCGCGGGCGCGGCTCGAGCTGCAGCAGCGCGATGACGCTGATCCGCCGTACGTGGTGAAGGTGAAGGTGGTGGATCCGGAGAAGAAGGTGACCCGGGTGCTGCTGCGTCACGCGCTCACGTCGACCGGCCCGTATTACTCGTCGGAGATGACCTGCGAGGAAGAGCTGTGCACCGGCTCGATTCCTCCGCCGAAGGAAGTGTCGAGCTTCACCGCCTGGTACTTCGTCGAGGCGCTCGATCCGACGCAGGTGACCGCGGCGAAGGTGGCGAGCTCGGAGTCGCCGCTGCAGCTGTCGGTGGTGGATCAGAAGCCCTGGTACACGAGCCCCGTGGTGTGGGGCGTGACGGGTGCTGCGCTGGTGGGCATCGCCACGGTGGTGTTCCTGCTGGCGCCCCAGCCTCCTCGCTGAGCTATCGCTTCCACTCGAGAGGCTCGAGTGCAGCAGCTTCGCAGTTTGCGGACTGGCCTGAGAATCGCGCGACGATTCGGCACTGCTCGGGTCCGTCGAGGAGCCAATGCGCTGGATCCTCCGGATCCACGAGCACCGGCACAAACCCGTGCCAGCCGCTGCAGCCGACCAGAAACGAGAGTCGACTGACGTCGTGCCATCGCAACGAGGCGATCTCGCACGCCCGGCCATTTTCGCGGGGTACCGCGATCGAGAGGGCCGCGTCGGGCCAGCCGCCACCAGTCATCGGGAGCAGAAAGACCGCAATGCGCGCCGCCTGCCTCTCGAAGACGGCTGCGCGCGCGCAGTCGGGAGAAAATGGGCCCTGGAGGGTCTCCGGCCCTGGGGCGCTGGAGTGAAGGAGCGTCTCTCCGCTCCGGAAATCCCAGACCCCTTCTCCGGCCGGCGCTGCCTTCCAGAGTGCGCGCAGCGCCCCGCACTCGGTCGAACTCACCACGCTCTCTTTCGCAGCGGTCGGCCGGTGCGCGGTGCAACTGAGCAAGCCGAGCAGCGGCAGCACCCATCGTCGATCAGAGAGCATGAGGCCTCATCTTCGGGCGTGCCACGCAGCAATCGCGGCGGCCTGTACGTCTTTGAGCGGCACCTTCGCGGCGGCAGCCAGTGCTCGGCAGTCTTCGAATTCGGGCGTGGCGTTGAGTACGGCATCACCCCGCAGCCCGAGCTTCACGCGCACCGGGCCCCACTTCGTCTGCACCGTCTCATGCCGCCGCTCCAGCACCGTGCGGCTGACGTCATGCTCCCGAACACCCAGCGTGGTGGTCTCGGTGATCAACGTCTCGATGAGCGCGGCCCGATGTTCACCATCGGTCAGTACTCCGACCAGATGCCCCGGCCGGCCCTTCTTCATCACCACCGGCGCAATCCACGCATCCAGCGCACCGCGCGCCATCAACAACTCGATCACCGCACCCAACACCTGCGGCGAACAGTCATCGAGGTTGCACTCCAACACCGTGAGCCCCGTCGATGATGGAGCCGCGCGGCCGATCGACATCCGCAAGATGTTCGCGCGGTCCTTGAAGTCCTTGGTGCCCACGCCGTAGCCGATGCGTTCGACGATCATCATCGGAGGCGGCGCCACCGTGGCGAACGCCTTGATCAACGCCGCGCCCGTCGGAGTGGTCAGCTCACCCAGCCCCTCGAACCGCACCGGCACGTCTTTGAGCAACGCCAACGTCGCAGGCACGGGCACCGGCACCACGCCATGCGCGATGCGAATGGTCCCGCTGCCCAACGGCGGCGGCGACGAATACACCTTCGGGTTGCCCAGGAGATCGAGCGCGACCGCGGCCCCACAGATGTCGACGATCGAGTCGACCGCGCCGACCTCGTGAAAATGAATCAGGTCGAGCGTGGTGCCGTGAATCTGCGCCTCGACTTCACCGATCAACCGGAAGACCTGCAGCGCCCGCGCTTTCGCCGTCACGCTCAGCTGCGAGCGGCCGATCAACGCGTCGATGTCTTTCCAGCTGCGATGCACGTGCCCGTCTTCAGGCTCGGTCACCACCACGTCGACGTGCGTGCCGACGATGGCGTGGCGCTCGGCCTTCGTCACCTCGAGACGCCAACCCGGCACCTCGAGCGTCGACAGCTGCGCCTCGAGTTCACTCTGGGAGACGCCCGCATCGAGCGCGGCCGCGAGGAACATGTCCCCCGCGATACCGCCGACGGGCTCCAACCAGAGGACCCGGTCGCTCACCTCAGTACGCCTTCGCGAAGACGATGCGGCCCGTCGAAGGATTGCCGGTGAGCACACACGTGCCGGGCTCCTGCTTCAGGTCGAACGGCCGGTTGCGTGTGGTGACGCCGAACTCGTCCTTGATGCGCTTCTCGGTCTCGGGCGTGCCATCCCAGTGCATCAGGAGGAAGCCGTCGTCGGCCTTCGCCTTGAGTTCTTCCACCGTGTTCACTTCGAACGTGTGCGTGTCGCGGAAGGTCTTCGCCTTGTTGAACAGATCCTTCTGCATCACCTCGAGCAGCTCGCCCACCCGCGCGACCACCGCGTCGAGACCGAGCGTCTCTTTCTCAGCGACGTCGCGCCGCTTGAGCATCGCCTGGTTCTTCTCGAGATCCTTCGGGCCGAGATCGACGCGCACGCACGCGCCGCGCAGCTCGTACTCCGCGTACTTGAAGCCCGGGCCCTTGGTCTCATCGTCATCGACCAGCACCCGAATGCCGGCCTTCTTCAGGTCGGCCGCGAGCGCCTGCGCCTTCGCGCGCACCGCACCACGCTCTTCCGGCGTCTTGCCGATGATCACGATCACGCACTGCATCGGCGCCAGCTTGGGCGGCACGATCAGGCCCTGATCATCGGAGTGCGTCATGATCAACGCGCCGATCAACCGCGTCGAGACACCCCACGAGGTCTGCCAGACGTACTCCTTCTGGCCTTCCTTCGACTGGTACATCGTGTCGAACATCTTGGCGAAGTTCTGCCCCAGCATGTGCGAGGTGCCGGCTTGCAGGGCCTTCTTGTCCTGCATCATCGCTTCGATGGAGTAGGTGTTCACCGCGCCCGGGAACTTCTCGCTCTCGGTCTTCTGGCCCTTGATCACCGGCATGGCCATGTAGTCCTCGGCGAAACGCTCGTAGACGTCGAGCATGCGCAAGGTCTCTTCCGTCGCCTCGGCCTCGGTGGCGTGGCAGGTGTGGCCTTCCTGCCAGAGGAACTCGGTGGTGCGCAGGAAGAGGCGCGGGCGCATCTCCCAGCGGATCACGTTGGCCCACTGGTTGATCAGAATCGGGAGATCCCGGTAGCTCTGCACCCAGTTGGTGAACGATCGGTTGATGATGGTCTCCGACGTCGGGCGGATGACGTAGCGCTCGCCCTCGGGCAACGCCTTGCCGCCGGCGTGGGTGACCACCGCGACCTGCGGCGCGAAGTCGGCCACGTGCTTCTTTTCTTTGGCCAGGTACGACTCGGGGATGAGCACCGGGAAGTAGGCGTTCTGGTGGCCGGTGTCCTTGAACATGCCGTCCAACACCTTCTGCATGTTTTCCCAGATGGCGTAGCCGTTGGGTCGGATCACCATCGCGCCACGCACGTCGGAGTTGTCAGCGAGCTTCGCCCGCTTCACCAGGTCGTTGTACCAACCGGAGAAGTCCTCGGCGCGCAGCGGCAACGAGAGGTTGTCGTTCTTCTTCTTCGGGGCGTTCTGCGGGTTCTTCTGAGCGTCAGACATGCAAGGGCACCTAGAGCACTGGGGACCCAAACTCAACGGGAGAGGGCTGGCGCACCGACGCAAGATCGGCCAAGTCCCCGACATGCTCCAGAACAAGGTCGCAGTGATCACAGGCGCCAGCTCGGGCCTCGGTCGTGCCATCGCTGTCCGCTACGCGCAGGAGGGGGCTTCGCTCATCCTGGCGGACCTCAATGAAGAGGGCGCCGAGCACACCCTCTCGCTGCTCCCGGAGGCCTCGAAATCAAAGGCGAAGTTCCTCCGCACCGACGTCACGAAGGAGGCCGATGTCGAGGCAGCGGTGGCCCTGGCGGTCTCCTCGTTCGGGCACCTCGACATCATGATGGCCAACGCCGGTATCGGCGCGCCGGGCTTTCTCTCGCAGTTGAGCCTCGCTGATTTCGAGAAGGTCATCGCGGTCAACCTCACCGGCGTCTTCCTCTGCGCCAAACACGCCTTCCGCGCGATGCAGGTGAAGGGCGGGGTGATCCTCACCATGGCCTCCGTCGCCGGCTTGCAAGGCACCATGAAGCTGGGCGGCTACGGCCCCTCCAAGGCGGCGGTGGTGCAGCTCACCCAGACGCTGGCCCTCGAAGGCGCGCGTTTCAACATTCGCGCGAACGCGCTCGCCCCCGTGTGGACCGAGTCGCCCATGGTCGATGGCTTCGTCAAAGGGCTGCGCGCCGGTCACGAAGCAGGCGTCAAACGCCTCACCGCCGACATTCCCCTGGGCCGATTGGGCAAGCCCGAAGAGGTGGCTGCTGCGGCCGCGTTCCTCGCCTCTGATCAGGCCAGCTTCATCACCGGCATCGTGCTCCCCATCGATGGCGGTCACCTCGCAGGCAGGATCCCCGTTCTATGAACCTCTTCGATCTCAAAGACAAAGTGGCCATCGTCACCGGCGCCAGCCGCGGTATCGGTGAAGCGATCGCCGTGCGCCTGGCCGAACACGGAGCAGCCGTGGTGCTGGTCGCCCGCAAGCCCGACGCGCTGCACGCGGTGGTCGCGCGCATCACCGCCAACGGAGGGCGCGCGCTCGGCCTGCCCGCGCACACCGGCAAGCCGGAAGACGTGAAGGCCGTGGTGGCCAAAGCCATCGAACACTTCGGCAAGGTCGACGTGCTGGTGAACAACGCCGCGGCGAACCCCTACTTTGGCCCGATGCTGCAGATCGAAGACCCGGCGTGGGACAAGACCTTCGAGGTCAACGTGAAGGGCTACTTCGCCATGATGCGAGAGGTGGCCAATCACCTGGTCGCGCGCAACGCGCCCGGCTCGCTCATCAACGTTGCCAGCATCGCGGGTCTGCGCTCGGCGCCGTTTCAGGGCGTGTACGGCATGACCAAGGCCGCGGTCATCTCGATGACCCAGACGCTCGCGCAAGAGCTGGGCGGCTCGAACATTCGCGTCAACGCCATCGCCCCGGGCCTGGTCGACACGAAGTTCGCTTCGGCGATCGTGGGTGACGAAGACATGCGCAAGCACGTGGTCGAACGCACCGCGCTCAACCGCCACGCGCAGCCCGACGAGATCGCCGGTGCCGCGGTGTTCCTGGCGTCGCAGGCCTCTTCGTATGTCACCGGCCAGGTACTGGTGGTCGACGGCGGCACCATCACCACGACGTGAATTTCGCCCGGGGCGCGGTGGTCGTCGTGGCGCTCTGCGGCGCCGGAGCGCTCTTGGTCATCTCGGCCCTGGGCAGGGTCGCGATTATCTACGTCGACATGCACGTTTCGGGACCGCAGCCGGCGCTGTTCCTGTACTCGCTGCGTCCCGTTTCGAGCGCCATCGTGGTGATGACGGCGCTGTTCGCGCTGGTCGCGTACCGAATGCGCTGCTCGGTCCTCTTCCTTTCGGGCCTGATTGTTCTTCAGGTCTGGATCGGCACGGCGTACGGGCTGGCCTGCTGGCAAGCGATGCGGCCGCTGAGCTACTGACCACGCCCGTTACGGATGCGTCATCAAATGGTGAAGTCGAACTGCGCCCGTTAGCCACGAGGCAGCCACTTTCCTTCCGGGGAAGCGGAGTGAAGGATCACGATGGAATCGGTTGAAGCGAACGAAGTGCTGGAAGTCTCGCCTCTGTGGATGGTGAGTCAGGCACCTACGCTCAACGAGCTCGTGATGGCTCTCAAACGGGCCCGCATCGAGCTGGAGACGGGCACCTTCGGAGGCCGCCTCGTCTTCTCGAAGGTGCAGCTCGCCCAGGCGCGCGCTGAGTTCGGCGCGATGATTCGGCGCGGCGAGAAAGATTTGCACGCCCTGGCCGGCCTGCTCGCGCAGGAGTTGCTGGGGGCCTACGCGCTGCGCAGCTCGGCCATCGGGGAGATCGAACGCACCCGCGAACGTTTCACCCTGACCATCGACGTGTCGGAAGAAGACGTGGCCGCGTCGACCGACCTCGATCTCGGCACCCGCATCCTCGCGCGGTTGGCCATCGCCGATCACCGCGGGTGGATGCGCGCCGCCCTCGTCTCGAACGTCGTGGAGTACGAACCGGCCGAGCCGACCGCGCTCAACGTCTACCGCATCCTCACGCGCATCAAGGCGGAGGAGGAGATCTGGAACAAGGTGGTCGACGAGCTCTTCGATCTCGACCGCATCGTCTTGAAGGACAAGCAGCTGCGTCACCTCGGCCGGTACGTCAAAGACGTGTTCGGCATCAAGATCGTGGTGGGTGTCGACGACGATGCCCGCCGCCTGCAGGCGCACCTCGCCTCGTTGTCGTTCTCCGAAGAGCGGCTCGTCGCCCGCGGCCTTCCCGGCAACGAAAAACACAGCCGCCTCGAGGTGGTGGAGACCAAGGACTACCTCGAGCGGCCTTCGCGAAAGCAGTCGGGCTGGTCGGCCCTCAAGTCGGTGGTGCGGTGGGCCGATCGCACCTTCGAGATCCAGGTGCAGCCGCTCTCGAACTTCCTGCACGAGCGCGAGAAGCTCACCCGCGAGAGCCACGCCAGCTTCAAGAGCACCCGTGAACGCGTTCGCGACGAGGTGGCCGAACGGTTGCCGCTCTTCGGGTTCTACCGGGCGCTCCTGCGCTGGTTGTTCCTCGACCCCTCGTCAGATGCCCCGCATCAAGAAGGAGTCGAAGTCGTCCTCGTCGACTAGCGGCGAGACCGCGGTCAGCGGAGTCATGATCATGATCATCTGGATCAGCTCCTCGTCGGTGGTGGTCTCGGCGTAGGCCTCGTTGAGAGCCCACTCGATGGGCGCCTTGAGGTCGTCCATCTCTTCGCCTCGCAACAGCAGGATCGCCGCAGCGTGGGCGACGGCCGCGTGCCAACGATCGGTGGGTACACACCGCTTCGTGTGCCGGCTCACGAAGCCGTCGGCGATGAGCCGCTGCAAGACGCGGTCGTCAGGGTGTCTGCTGGTCAGTTCCATGAACGTCTCCGTGCGAGCAGGTGGGACTTCGCAGTCCGACGAGAACGACCGGGCGGTCTGAACTCAACCTTCAGTTCTGACTTCGCCCCGGCCGTTTGGCCCGGCCTGTTTGTCGTGCAGCGTGACCGCGGTCAGCGGCGTCATCACCGCCACCATCTCGACCAGCTCATCGTCGCTGGCCGAGCCCGCATCGTTTTCCGACAGGGCCCACGCGACGGGCACCCGCAGATCCACCAGATCCTCGCCGCGTGAGAACAACTGCTTCGCAGCGCGGGCCACCGCGGCGTGCCAGCGGTGCGTGGGCGCGCCGTGCTCGTTCACGAAGTCATCGGCGGTCAACCGATTCAGCGCCTCAGACACGGGCCTGATCCTTCGGCTTGCTCTTCCCTTCAGGGGCTTTCTGCGCCTGCTGCGCCTTGATGTTGCTCACGATCTGCAACGTCTCGGTCTTGAACTGCTCGTACTCGATGCCGATCGAGTTGAGGAAGGTGCTCGCCGCCATGGTGTGCGCGCCCATCATGCAGGCTTCGGCGATCTCGTCTTCTGTCGCGCCGTTGAGCCGGGCTGCTTCGATGTGGAACAGCTGGCAGTACTTGCAGCGCGTCGCGCCGGAGACGGCCAAGCCGATCAGCTCTTTGTACTTGTTGGGGATCTTCGTCTCAGCCAGCTGGAAGTCGCGCATCTGCGCCCAGAAGCCCTGAATGCCGCTCTCGGGCATCAAGTGCACCCACTGGGGCACCAGGCCGAAGGCGTCGGTGATTTCCTGCTCTACCTGCGTTCTCTTGTTGGTCGTTGCCATGACTCGTCTCCACGCGAGCCCCGGCCATGCGACGAAGACACCACTGCTGATCATCTCGCGACCTGCGCGCCCGCACCCCGACGAGAACGACGGGGCGGGGCGAACTCAACTGGCCAAACGGCCCCTAACTCGGCCCTCTCCCCGCTGCGCAGGGAGAGGGAGAAAGTCAGGCCGTTCGGGCCGCGGGCTGCTGGACGTCGGGCAACATCGCCGCGTCGAGTACGCGCAGCTCCTTGCCGTCGAAACCCCGGAACGCCACGGTGCGCGCGCCCCGAATCTGGGCCAGCTCGTAGAGCGCGTTGTACGCGTCGAACACCGCGGGCCGCGACTTGAGCTTCTGCAACGCGCGGCCGACGGCCAACGGGTACTGCGACTTCGCTTCGCCCACCAGGCAAGCCACCCGGCGTGAGGTCTCGGCTTCGAGCTGGGCCACGTCGAGGCGGCCCTGCTCCACCAGCACTGCGCGCGCGCGTTCGAGGCGGGCGGCGACGGTGCCGAACACCTGACGGGAGACCTCAGGCAACAACGCCACGTGACGCACGAAGACCTGATCGACCCTCACGCCCCACCGTTCGGTCTCCGACGAGACGTCGCGCTGGAGCTTGGCGCCCAGCTCGCTGCGGTCGTCGAGGATCTCCTGGAAGTCGCGGCTGCCCAGAATGGTCATCGCCGCGTGCAGCACCAGGTTCTGCGTCGCCTTGTCCCAGTCCTCCACGGCGAAGAGCGCCTTCTCCGGGTCGACGATGCGCAGCTCGAGCCAGAGGTCGGCCACCACCGTGGTGCCGCGCGCGTCGTTGAGCCGCAGATCGTGAATGACGCGGAAGTCGCGGGCCATCGAGACCTGCTGCACCTTCACCCACGGCAACCACCTGGTCGGGTACAGCACCAGGCCCGGCTTGTCGTACTTGGCCACCAGCTTGCCGAAGCGGGTCACCAGCGCGACGTGTTCGTCTTCCACTCCGATGTACATGTTGCGCCACGCGATCGAGAGCAGGGTGAGCGAAACCACGCCCGCCGCCCCTCCCAGGGACAACCACATCCAATCGTTACCGGTCATCGGGCACCTCCCAGCTGCTTCTGATCATCTTTGACGTAGACGGTGCGCGACTCCGAGAGCACTTCAGCGCGGCGGCGCGACAGGTAGGCGTCGAGCACGCCCGACTTGTCCAGCTCCGAGAGGTGCCGGCCCAGCTCGGTGATCTCTTCTTCCACGGCGGCCGCGCGGGTCTGGGCGATCGCCACGCCCTGCTCGGCAGACATCACCCGCTGCGCGCACTCGCTCTGGCTGCGAAAGCGCATCGATTCGGCTTCGGCGCGCGCGCTCATCACCGCGTTGAGCGCGTCGGCCAGCTCATCGGGCGGGTGGATGTCGGTGATGTCGACGGCCTCGAAGTTCACCCCGTAGTCCTGCAGTTCCTTGCGGGCGAAGTCGGCGATGCGATCGTTGAGCAGCTTGCGATCGCGGCGCACCAGGGCGAACGAGCCGCCCAGGTCGTCACCCAGCGTCTTCAGGTCGGCCTTCATCACCGGCCCTTTCACGTTGGCGATCTCGTTGCGAAGCAGGCTCGAGAAGAGGCCCGCCATGTGCTCCTTCCGGTGGTGCAAACCGAAGAGGTACTTGGCGATGCCGTCGCGCTGCGGCGCGTAGCGGAGCATCGACTGCAGGCGAATCACCGTGCCGTCGTTGAGCATCATCGGCTCGGCGCCCGCTTCACCACCCAGGGTGATCAGCTGCTCGCGCAACGAGACCACCTTCACCTCTTCGAAGGCCCACTTGAAGTGCAGCCCAGGGCCATGCAGCAACAGCTTGCCGTCGGCGCCATGCCGCGCGGCCCCGAAGCGGATCACCACCGCCACCTGGCCCTCGTCGACGCGGAAGAAACAATCTTTGGCGACCCACCAGAAGAACAACGCAAACCCAACCAGTAACCCTGTGAGAAACATGAAGTGCTCCTTTAGAAACGATCGTTGGAGGGGCGAGCCCAGCGCTCGTCCCAGGAAGAGGGGTCACCCGCGTTGCTGTTGAGCTTCGGGGCGGGGTGACCGGCATCGAGCAATCGGCGGTACGCGGCGGCCAGCCCGCGGTTCACGTCGACCACGTCTTCGTTGAAGTGGTGCTGCGCATCGCTGGCCGGTGCGAGCGCGTCGGCCTTGTCCTGGGTGTCGATGATCGCGCCGTGCGGCACGAAGCGGCCGTCAGGCACTTCGACGCCCACCACGATCGACCCGATGCCCACGAAACAATTTCGCCCGACCACCGAGTCGTGCACCACGGCCTTGAAGCCGATGAAGGTGTCGTCGCCCACGTAGCAGGGGCCGTGCACCAGCGCGTCGTGCGCCACCGAGACGTTGCGCCCGATGAACACGGCCCACTTCTCGCCTGCGACCTCCACGTGCCGCTGCTTGAGCGCGTGAATCACCACGCCGTCTTGCAGGTTGGTGTTGGGCCCGATGAAGAAGGGCGCGCCTTCGTCGGCGCGCACCGAGCTTCCCGCGGCGATGTGCACGTTCTCGCCGAGCACCACCTGGCCGATCACGGCCGCCTGGTGATGCACGAACGAGGTGGTGGGGATGACGGGGTTGCTGCGCACGTGCGCCATCCACTCGGCAGCGCTGCCGGTGACGTCGCGTTGCACCTGGCGGGCGAGGGCGTGCTCCTTGTGCAGCACCGCGCGCACGCCGTTGGCCAGCACCGGCTTCTCGGCGGCTTTCTTGCGATCCTTGCGGTGGATGACGAAGTGGTTGAACGCGTGAATGAGCAGGCCACCGGCCAGGCCCGCCATCAGGTGGCCCGAGATGGTGCCGGCCGCGGTGACCAGGAAGGCGATCGCTTCGACCTTCTCGTGGCGGAACAGCTCGATGAGCAGCCCGACGTCGATGAGCCGCATGCCGATGACGCAGAGCAGGCCGGCCAGCGCGGCCAGGGGCACCTTGGCGATCAACGCCGACATCAGGAGCACGGCCGCCCCCAGGAACACGGCGTGAAGAATGCTCGCCACCTTGGTGCGCGCGCCGCTCTGCACGTTGACGCCGCTGCGCACCACCACGCCCGAGACGGGCATGCCGGAGAAGAAGCCCACGGTGAGGTTGGCCAGGCCCTGGCCGAAGAGTTCGAGGCTGGGCTGCGCGGGCCGGATGATGTTGTCGCCCTGCATGCGATCGACCGCGCGGGAGGCGAGCAATGACTCAGCCGAAGCGAGGAAGGCCAGGGGCAACGCGGCGAGGAAGAGCTCCCCGAACCGGCCCTCCGCGATGGTGGGGAAGGCGAAGGGAGGGAAGGTGCTGGGCACCTCGCCCACGCGCGTGATGTCCCACCCCACGTAGTTGGCGATGAAGGTGACCACGCCCACGCCCACGATCGCGGCGGGGAAGCGTTTGAAGCGGGCGGTGCCCACCACCAGCAGCGCGACGAACAGGCCGCACACCACCGCCAGCCACTCGACTTCTTTGAGCCAGTCGGGGCGGTGGATCATCGAGGCGAGCTCGGAGACCCGGTAGTCGAAGCCGAGCAGCTCGGGGATCTGTTGATCGAGCAGCTTGATGCCCACGCCCGTGGTGAAGCCGGCCAGCACGCTCTCGGGCACCTTGGCCATCAAGTGACCTGCGCGCGTGAACGCGAGGATCAACTGAAAGCCGCCCACGATGAGCGCGGTCATCGCCACGCCTTCCGGCCCGAAGCCGAGCGCGATGCCCATCACGATGGAGGAGAGCGCGGCGGCGGGGCCGGTCACCTGGAGCGGCGCGCCACCGATGAAGGCGGCGACCAACCCGCCGATGGCGCCGGCCACCAGGCCCGCCGCGGGCGGAAGACCACTCGCCACGGCCAGCGCGAGATTCAAGGGCAAGGCGACCGCGGCCACCGTCAGGCCCGCGAGCACGTCTTGCGGCAGGCTCTGCTGCTTCTGGATGTCGGTGAGGGTGCCTTTGTACGAGCTCCACATTTCCGCCCAGTCCCGGGTGAGCGGTTCAGTCCAGGAGCGGATGAGCGGTTTGGTGCCCCGGCTGACCCGGCGGGCTTTGCCACCGGGCGGAGCTTTCGTGGGATGGGCTGCTGCAGGAGAGGTCATTGAGGGGTCCTTGCCCGTGCTCCGGATGAGCTCCCGGAACCGAACAGGTGAGTTGTGAGGAGGCGCAGCGATCGGAAGGCCGCACGGGTGCGCGGTACTTCGCGGAGGAAATGAAGGGGCCCGGCGTCAGGCGATGGGAGGCCGGTGCAGCCGCTCGGTCCACAGGAACGAGGTCAACCAGCCCGTCGTGCCGCTCGGCATCTGCAGTGCGCGGCCGGGGATCAGCACCGTGACCTCGCCGTGCCCGACCTCGACGTCGTCTTCGACGAACACCCCCAGGGCGGTGGTGATCGCGGGCGAAAGAGACGCCGAGACGCCCTGCACGCTGTCGCTCCCGGGAGCGCAGGGCATGGTCTGGCCGATGGGCATCAACACCATCGCCAGCACGACCGGGGCAACCAGCCCCGTGAAGTGTGCACCCTGTCGGGAAAAACCGTCCATTAGCTGGGGCAGATAACCCCGAAGCCTGACGCGGCGCAATACGCTAGGGGCGAGTCCCAGTCCCTACGCCTAGATAGACGACGCCATCCCTGCCCGTTCCCTCGAGTTCAACCACCAGGGTGTCGGCACTGGCAGACACTCCGGTGGGTGCGGTGAGCTCGATCGCGTCGGGGGGAACGATGCCAAAGGTGAGGGGCGGGGTGAGCCCACCGGGGGCGGCGAGGGC
>JANODF010000504.1:0-3771 GCA_031412555.1 Archangium sp.
GAGGCAGTACCCGTAATACGCCTGCGCTGCCTGGTACTCCGACTCGTCTTGCGCGCGTACGGTGAGCGCTTCGTGCGCGATCACCCCGTTGCGGCCGGCCTCCTCGAGCGCGTCGAGTTTTCCGAACGTGTAGATGGGCAACACCGCTTCGGCGCCCGCACGCATCATCACGCCGGGCTGACCGAAATCGAGATCGTACATGAGCGTCGACTGGGTGGTCGGCGGCCCACCCAACGCATCGTTGCGCGCCTCGGGCGTCGGGCCGGCGATCATGAAGTACGAATCCATGCGGGGGAACCAGGCCCAACGCGCTTCGTCGTACTTCGAGCGGTAGTAGCGCAGCTGCGCCTGCGCCTCTTTCACGCGGTGATCATTCGCCCGCGCCCGGTCGATGATCTGCTGCAACGTGAGTGGTGCGGCCTCGACGCCCGCGGCTACCAACAGAATGATGAATGAAATCAGGCGCAAAGCGCGGGCACTCTGCCGCAGCGGGCCATCGAAAAGAAGAGCCATCTTCCGGGTGGACCCAAGGTGAAGCGCAAGGCGTATGTTCCGTCTCGTGCGCATGCTCCGATCCCTGCTCCTCGCGTCGATGTCGCTGGCCCTCGTTTCCCAGGCCGCAGATCCGAAGCTCAAGGGCTCGAAGAAAGAGACCGCGCCCAAGCTCGATCTGGGGATCCCCACTTTCAAGGACATCCCCAAAGATCAAAAGCTGGAGAAGCCCAAAGAAGCCCCCGAAGCGCAGCAGGGCCCCAGCGGCACCCGTCTCGACGAAGGCTACACGGTGGTGCGCGTACTCCACGGCAAGGGCTTCATGCGCGCCCCCGATGGCGCCAAACCTTCGGCGCCGTTTCCCCAGGTCACCGTCTCGGGCAACCCGCTGGCGACCGAGAAGTTCAGCTCGGTCGTTCGGGTGAAGTCGCCGGCCAAGAAGAACACCCGCATCGAAGTGGCGATCCTCGACCAGCGCGGCGACACCGTGATGGAAGCGTCCGGAGAGATCCGATTCGGTAACGGTGACGAGGCCGAGTGGCAGGTCGATTGGGAGCCCACCGGCGTGCGCAACCCGGGCGAATTTCAGGTGCTCGTTCGCATCGGTGGCAACCCCCTGGGCACCTTCCCGCTCAAGCTGGCAGCTGCCAATGCCCCCCCAACACCAGCCGCGAAATGAGTGTTGAGGGTTTTCGAAGTGCGGTATCTCGGCCGGCATGTCCCACTCCGAGCGCGTCAAGCAGATCCTCAGCTGGTACCCCTCTGACACCCCGGGCGTCCTGACGAATCTGGCGCGCTTGCTCAACACGGGCACGCTCGCCGGTACGGGGAAGATGGTCATTCTTCCCGTCGATCAGGGCTTCGAACACGGCCCCGCGCGCAGCTTCCAGCCGAACCCCGCTGGCTACGATCCCGACTACCACGCGCAGCTGGCCATCGACTCGGGCTGCAACGCCTACGCGGCGCCGCTGGGCTTCCTCGAGGCCGTCGCCGGCAAGCTGATGGGCGAGATCCCGCTCATCCTCAAGCTGAACAACTCCGACTCGTTGGCCAAGGTCGAGCCGATGTCTGCGCTCACCGGCAGCGTGAAAGACGCCGTGCGCCTGGGTTGCTCGGCCATCGGCTACACGATTTATCCCGGCTCGTCGGAGCGCAATCAGCAGTACCAGGACCTGCGTGATCTGATCGCCGAAGCCAAAGAAGCCGGCCTGCCCACCGTGCTCTGGGCCTACCCGCGCGGCAACATGTCGAAAGACGGCGAGACCGCGGTCGACGTGGTGGCCTACGCGGCGCAGATCTCGGCGCAGCTCGGCGCGCACGTGATCAAGGTCAAGCCCCCGAAGGATTTCATCGAGCAGGCCGAAGCCAAGAAGGTGTTCGAGAAGTACTCGATCCCCACCAAGACGATGGCCGATCGCGTGCGCCACGTGGTGCAGAGTTCGTTCAACGGCAAGCGCATCGTGATCTTCTCGGGCGGCGAATCGAAGGAGACCCCGGCGCTCCTCGAAGAGATCAAGGGCATCAAGGACGGCGGCGGTTTCGGCTCGATCATGGGCCGCAACGCCTTCCAGCGCCCGCGCGCCGAGTCGATTCAGTTGCTCAAAGACGTGATGAACGTCTTCAAGAGCTGAGCTTCACAATTCCCCCGCAGTCCCAAACAACGAGAGAGACAACCACCGTGAAGAAGCTGATTGCCGTGCTGTGCCTGACGGGCTCGGTCGCTTTTGCCGCCCCGCCCCCGAAGGAGAAGGCTGCTCCGGCCGACGCCCCCGTCGCCGCCAAGCCTGGTCCCCTCACCCCTGAAGAGCGCAAGAAGGTGCTCTACGCGCTCGGCGCGATGGTCGCGCAGCGCACCCCGCTGGCGCAGGCCGGCCTCGATGAGGCAGAGCTCGCCGAAGTGATGGCCGGCTTCACCGATGCCACCCTCGGCAAGGAACTCAAGGTTCCCACCGCGGAGAACATGCCCAAGGTCGACCAGTTCCTCAAAGAGCGGGCGAAGATCAAAGGCGAGCAGGAGAAGGCGAAGGGCCAGACGTATCTCGAGGAGCAGGCCAAGGCGCCGGGCGCCCAGAAGACCGCTTCGGGCCTCATCTACTTCGAGACCCAGGCCGGCACGGGCGCGCAGCCCTCGCCTGCCGACACGGTGAAGGTGCACTACCGCGGCACCCTGGTGAACGGCACGGAGTTCGACTCGAGCTTCAAGCGCGGCACGCCCGCCGAGTTCCCCCTCTCCGGCGTCATCAAGTGCTGGACCGAAGGCGTCGCCAAGATGAAGGTCGGCGGTAAGGCCAAGCTCGTGTGCCCGTCTGACATCGCCTACGGCGAGCGCGGCGCAGGTGGCACCATCCCCCCGAACTCGGTCCTCAACTTCGAGGTCGAGCTCATCAGCATCGCCGGAAAGGCGGCCCCCCAGTGAAGACCACCTTCCGTTCGATCCTGATCGGCAGCGCGTTGGTTCTCACCGCGTGCCCCTCGGAGACCAAGCCTGACGCCGCGGTGGCGATCACCAACACCGCCGTCACGCCGCCTCCTGCCGTCACCCCGCCCCCGCCGCCTCCTCCGCTGAGCGCGGAAGACAAGCAGAAGGCGATGTACGCCTTCGGCGCGCTGATCGCCGAGCGCACCCCGGTGAAGGCCGCCGGCTTCAGCCCGGAAGATCTCGAAGAGGTCGTCAAGGGCATGAAAGACGCCACCTCGGGCAAGGAGCTCGTGGTCAAGCTCGAGGAGTACGGCCCCAAGGTCGAGCAGCTGCTCAACGAGAAGCAGACCGCGAAGGCCGAAGGCGAGAAGAAGAAGGGCGCTGAGTTCGCCGCCAAGGCCGCCAAGGAGAAGGGCGCCACCAAGCTCCCCTCCGGTCTCATCTACGTCGAGACCCTGGCCGGTAAGGGCAAGCAGCCCGCCGCCACCGACACGGTCAGCGTGCACTACAAGGGCACCCTCATCGACGGCACCGAGTTCGACTCCAGCTACAAGCGCGGCCAGCCCACCGAGTTCCCGCTCAACGGCGTGATCAAGTGCTGGACCGAAGGCGTGGCGAAGATGAAGGTCGGCGGCAAGTCGAAGCTCGTGTGCCCGGCTGACATCGCCTACGGCGATCGCGGGGCCGGGGCCAACATCCCCGGCGGCGCGACGCTGGTGTTCGAGGTCGAGCTGCTGGCGATCAAGGATCCGACGCCTCCCCCGGCCATGCCCACGGGCGCGACGCCGCCTCCTCCGCTGCCCACCAAGTAAGCGCGGGTCAGACTCCCGAAGTACGAAGGCTCTCTGGATTTCTCCAGG
>JANODF010000505.1:0-10380 GCA_031412555.1 Archangium sp.
ATCAGGTCGGCCTGATCCTCGAGGATCTTCTTGAGCTCGTCCTGGGTGAGGCCGCCGCTCGCGGTCACCTGAATCGACTGTTGCTGGCCCGTTTCCCGATCGCGCGCGGCCACCGACACCAGGCCCTCCGAGTTGATGTCGAAGATCACGTCGATCTCGACTTCGCCGCGTTTCGCCAGCCGCAAGCCGGTGAGGATGAACTCACCCAGCAGCTCGTTCTGGTGCGCCACGTCGCTCTCGCCCTGGAGCACCATGATCTTCACGGTGGTCTGGTTGTCGCGCGAGGTGTTGAACACCTCGGTGACCGAGGTCGGCACGGTGGTGTTCTTGGGAATGAGGCGCCGCACGTACCCGCCCGCGATGGCCACGCCCAGCGACTGGGGCGTGACGTCGAGCAGCACCACGTCAGAGGCTTCGTTGGTGAGCGCTTCGGCCTGCACCGCCGCCCCCAGGGCGACCACTTCTTCGGGGTGCACGCCCTTGCAGGGGTCGCGGCGGAAGTAGGCCTTCACCGACTCCTGCACGCGGGGCATGCGGGTCATGCCGCCCACCAGGATCATCTCGCGCAGGTCGACCGGCTTGACCTTCGCTTCGGTCAACACCTGCTCGCACAGGTTGATGGTGCGCTCGACCAGGGTCGCGGTGAGCTCCTCCAACATGTCGCGGGTGAGCGTCTTCTGCAGGTGGAGCGCCGAACCACCGCCGGTGGGCGTGCTGATGAAGGGCAGGTTCACCTGCGTCTCGCGGGCCGTCGACAGCTCGATCTTCGCCTTCTCGGCCGCGTCTTTGAGGCGCTGCAGCGCCATGCGGTCTTTCTTGAGCGTGATGCCGTGCTCTTTCTGAAAGTCGGCCGCCAGCCACTCGATCACCGCGTTGTCGAAGTCTTCCCCGCCCAGGAAGGTGTCGCCGCCGGTGGCGATCACGTCGAAGACGCCGTTGCCGATCTCCATCACCGAGATGTCGACGGTGCCGCCGCCCAGGTCGAAGACCGCGATCTTCCCGTTGATGTTCTTGCCGAACCCGTAGGCCAGGGCCGCTGCGGTGGGTTCGTTGATGATGCGCAGCACCTCGAGCCCGGCGATGCGGCCGGCGTCTTTGGTGGCCTGGCGCTGACCGTCGTTGAAGTACGCGGGCACCGTGATGATGGCCTTCTTCACGCTGCGCCCGAAGTGGGCCTCGGCGTCGAGCTTCAACTCGCGCAGCACCAGGCCCGACAGCTCGGGCAACGAGTACTGCTTGTCGCCCAGCTTCACCTTGATGTCGTCGTGTTCACCCGGCTCGATGACGTAGGGCAGCCCCTTGAGGGCCTCCTGCATCTGCTGCGAGCTGAACTTGCGGCCGATGAGGCGCTTGCTCGCGTAGACGGTGTCGGTGGGGTTGGTGATCGCCTGCCGCTTGGCGATCTGCCCGACCAGCAGCTTGCCCGATCGGGCCAGCGCGATGACCGAGGGCATCAGGTTCGACCCCGATCGGCCACGGATCACCAGCGGCGCCCCAGACTGCACCGTTGCAACGACACTGTTGGTGGTACCCAGATCGATCCCGATGACGGGCTCACGCTCTGCCATGAGCCCGCTACGTTAGAACGGCCAGAGCTTCTTGCCGTGTTTTTTGACCTCTGGATGGTCAGGGTCGATGCGAACGGCCTCGTCGAAGTGCTTCTTGGCCATCGCCTTCATGCCCGCTTCACCCAGCAGCCGGGCGAGGTGCACGCGGAACTCCACGTTCCGGGGCGCCGCTTCGACGGCCTTGAGGGCGAAGCTCGCGGCCTCCCGCGGATCCCCCCGGCGCTCCAGCAACATCGAGGTCTTGTGAGCCGCCTTGAAGTTGAGGGGGTTGGCGTTGACCGCGGTCTTGAGCGCCTGGAGGGCGAGATCTTCATCACCCCGGTTGAGGGCCTCCAGGGCGTGTTTGAAGCTCGACTCGGAGCGCACCAGGTCAGCCCCCTTGCGCACCTCGATCATGAGCGACTTCACCTCGGCGTGTTGAGGGTCTATCTGCGCGGCGTTGTTGAGGTGCGTGACGGCCTGGCTGTACTCCTGCTTCGCGGCGTGCTCCTTGGCCTTGCTCAGGTACTCCTGCACCTTGGTGGTCTTGGCCAGGTAGGGGTGCCGGGCCAGGCGCTGCCGGCGCTCGGAGTCGCGGGCCTCTTCGGTCTCGGTGCGCGCTTCGGGTTTGAAGGCGGTGGTGGTGTTGGTGCTGGCCCGGGCCGCGGCGCGCACGAAGGGGTTGGCCGCCAGATAACTCTCGCGCTTTTCCGGGTCGCTCAGCGTCTGATTCGCCTCGACCAGCCGCTTGAAGATGCGGTCGAGCTTGCCGCGAAAGCTGCCCAGGTTCTTCCCGAAGTACTTGTCGGGGTGGAACTTACGCGAGGCCTCCCGAAACGCCGCGCGCACCTCATCGGCCGACGCTCCAGAAGGAACGCCGAGGAACTCGAAGAGGTTGTTCGAGGCCACCTTGGCGTCGAGGGCAAGGATCTCCTCCTTGCGCACGTCGTCGAGGTCGACCTTTTCTTCTACAGCCACTTGGTGGAACCCCCGTCCTCGAAGCGCCTCATGTCACAGGGAAGCTTCGAAGATGGCAAGGCCTTCGCCCAATTGCTCACGCGTGACGAGGTACGAAGGAGCGAAGCGAATGGTCTTCTCGCCGGCCAGATTGGCCAACATTCCATTGGCCCGGCAGCGGGCCAGCACGTCGGCGGCGCCCGTATCGAGCTCGATGCCGAACAACATGCCCTGGCCGCGCACGTCGATGATGCGCGTGGGGTGACGGGCCTTCATGGCCAGCGCCAGGGTGCGCAGGTGTTCTCCCTTGGCGGTGGTCTCGGCCATGGTGGCGGCGGAGGTGGCGATGTCCCAGGTGGCGATCGCGGCGGCGCACGCCACCAGGTTGCCGCCGAACGTGGAGCCGTGAGTCGCCGCGGGCAACGCCTTGCCGGCCTCGTCGGTGCACACCATGGCGCCGATGGGCAGGCCGTTGCCCAGCGACTTCGCCAGCGAGAACGCGTCGGGAACGATGCCGGCGTGCTGGAAGGCGAAGGGCTTGCCGGTGCGGCCGATGCCGGTCTGCACCTCGTCGATCATCAACAGCAGCCCGTGCTGGTCGCACAGATCTCGCAGCGCGCGGAGGAACCCCGCAGGCGCCGGCTTCACCCCACCCTCGCCCTGAATCGGCTCGACCAGGATGGCGGCGGTGGTGGGCCCCACCAGCTGCTTCACCGCCTCCAGATCGCCCATGGGGGCGTACTTGAACCCGCCCGGCAGCGGCTCGAAACCGGCCTGGTACTTGGGCTGCGCGGTGGCGGTGACGGTGGCCAGGGTGCGGCCGTGAAACCCACCCACGAAGGTGATCACGTCGGAGCGTTCGGCGTTGCCCTTGACCACGTGCTGATAGCGGCGCGCGAGCTTGATGAGCGCTTCGTTCGCTTCCGCGCCCGAGTTGCAGAAGAAGGCGCGCGCCCCGGGCAGGCCCGAGGCCTGGGTCAAGCGGGCGGCGAGCTGAATCTGCGGCTCTGAGTAGAAGACGTTCGAGACATGCCAGAGGGTATCGAGCTGCTTCTTCACCGCGTCGATCACCCCCGGGTGGCAGTGGCCCAGCGCACAGGTGGCGATGCCCGCGATCAGGTCGAGATACCGGCGGCCGTCGGTGTCCCACAGGTAGCTGCCTTCACCGCGCGCCAGCACGATGGGCTGCTGCTTGTAGTTCTGGAGCAGGACGTGTTGGGCCTGATCGATGACCTCGGTGGTGTGGGTCTTCATGGCGAGCGGTTGGTTCATGGTCTTCACAGAATGTACCGCGAGAGGTCCTCATCCTTGACCAGATCCGACAGCCGGGCCCTGACCAGCGCCCCGTCGATGCGGTAGTTCTTGTCGACCAGCTCGGAGGCAGAAAAGGCCACCTCATCGAGCAGGCGCTCCAGCAGGGTGTGCAGCCGGCGCGCCCCGATGTTCTGAGAGCGATCGTTCACCTGGGCGGCCAGCGTGGCGATCTCCACCAGGGCGTCGTCGGTGAAGGTGAGGTTGACGCCTTCGGTCAAGAGCAGCGCCTCGTATTGCTTGATGAGCGAGTTCTTCGGCTCCCGCAGGATGCGCACCAGGTCTTCGTTGGTCAGCGCCTCCAGCTCGACGCGGATGGGAAAGCGGCCTTGCAGCTCGGGGATCAGATCCGACGGCTTGGACACGTGGAAAGCGCCGGCCGCGATGAACAGCACGTGATCGGTCTTCACCTGGCCGTACTTGGTGTTGATGGTGCTGCCTTCCACGATGGGCAGCAGATCGCGCTGCACCCCTTCACGCGACACCTCGGGCCCGCCGGTCTTGCCTTCGCGGCTGGCGATCTTGTCGATCTCGTCGAGAAAGATGATGCCGTCGTTCTCCGCGCGTTTGAGCGCCTCGCGGTTGACCCGATCTTGATCGATCAGCTTTCCCGCTTCTTCCTGCTCCAGCACCTTGAGCGCGTCGGCCACGCCCAGCCGGTGTTTGCGGGTGCGGTTGCCGAAGCCGGGCATGTTCTTGAAGAGGTCCTGCAGGTTGACGCCGACCTCCTCCATGCCCTGCCCCGAGAAGTTCTTCATGAACATCAGGTTGGAGTCCTGCACCTCGACCTCGACCTGCGTGTCGTCGAGCGTGCCCGCGCGCAGCTGGGCCCGAAGTTTTTCACGTTCGCCCTCGGAGAGATGCGGGCTCGCCCGGCCGTTGCCACCGCGCAGCAGGTCCTGCAGGCGATCTTCGGCGTGATCGAGCGCGCGGCCCTTCACGCGCCCCAGCTCTTCGTCACGCACCAGGGCGATGGCGGCCTCGACCAGATCGCGCACCATCGACTCGACGTCGCGGCCCACGTAGCCGACCTCGGTGAACTTGCTGGCCTCGACCTTGATGAACGGCGCCTGCGCCAGCTTGGCCAGCCTGCGGGCGATCTCGGTCTTCCCCACCCCGGTGGGCCCGATGAGGATGATGTTCTTGGGCGTGATGTCGTCGCGCAGCTCGGGGTTGGCGTGTTGCCGGCGCCAGCGGTTGCGCAGCGCGATGGCCACCGCCCGTTTCGCGGCGGTCTGCCCGATGATGTAGCGATCGAGCTCGCTGACGATCTCTCGCGGGGTCAATGACGAGCGCATCAGAGCTCCTCGATGGCGATGTTCTGGTTCGTGTAGATGCAGATGTCGGCGGCGATCTGCAGCGAGGTCTCGACGATCTGCTTCGCGTCGAGCGCGGAGTGCTGCAACAGCGCGCGGGCGGCCGCTTGTGCGTACGGGCCACCACTTCCCACCGCGGCGATGCCCAGGTCGGGCTCCACCACGTCGCCTGCGCCCGACAGGATGAAGGTCTTCTCTTTGTCGGCCACCACCAGCAACGCCTCGAGGCGGCGGAGGAAACGATCGGTGCGCCAGTCTTTGCCGAGCTCCACGGCGGCCCGGGCGAGGTTCTTTTGATGCTCTTTGAGCTTGGCCTCGAAACGTTCGAAGAGCGTGAAGGCGTCGGCGGTGCCACCGGCGAACCCGGCGATCACCGAGCCGTCGGCCAGCCTGCGCACCTTGCGGGCGTTGCCCTTCATCACGATCTTGTCGAGGGTGACCTGGCCGTCTCCACCGAGCACGACCTTGCCGTCCCGGCGCACACAGAGAATCGTCGTCATCGCGCGTTCTTAACAGCGCACGCGGGCGATGGCTTTCAAGTCGGGGCCGGTACGGCGCGCGCACGCCACCCGGAGAACGCCAGCCCCGCCCCAGCAGTGAGGAGCAGAAGCCCAAGTCCCAGCGCGACGGTGGCCTTGGTGCCCTCTTCTTTCGCGCGGCGCTCGACGGTGAAAATGGTCTGGCCGCCGTAGAGCACGGCCGGGTCGCGGCGGGCGCGTTCGGCGGTCTCCGTCTCCTGGGTCGCGTGCCGGCGATAGTCGGTGGACAGCACGGAGGCGAAAGCGCCCACGAGGAGCAACGCGATTCCGAGCATGAGTCGATTGAGGTTCATGCCTGCCGAACCCGCGCCGGGCAAATCGGGTGAAATGTTTAGCGGCGCAGCAACACGTAGATCGCGCCCGTGCCGCCGTCTTTGGGTTTGGCCGAGCAGAAGCCCAACACCTGCTTGGCCACCCGCCCATGCGTGAGCCACTCCTGCGCCCCTCTCTTGAGCACGGGGATCTGATCCGTCGAGTTCAGCCCGCGCCCGGTGACCACCAGCACGCAGCGGTGGCCGGCGATGCGGCACTTCTGAATGAACGCCTCGAGGGAGGGCTTCGCCTGCTCCCGCGTCAGGCCGTGGAGGTCGAGGGTGGCCTGGGTGGTGAAGTCGCCCGCGCGCAGCTTGCGCATCACCCCCTGATCGAAACCGCGCACCGAGCCTTCGACGAACTCATCTGAGTCGGAGACCTCGAACTCGCCCCCGTCGGACACCAGCTCGGCCAGCCGGGCGAGGCTCTCGGCTTCTTCGTTGGGGCGCTTGAGCTGCGCGGCGGTGGGCGGCTCGGGCGGGCCCACGCGCTCTTTGACCTGGCGCACCGGGCCGACCGCGCCCACGGCTTCGAGAAACATCGCCGACTCTTCATCGAGGGGCTTCTCGACCTGCGCCTTGCGTTTGGGCGGAGGCGGCGGCGCTGCCTTCGCTGGAGCCCTGGCCTGCTCGAGCTTCACGCCAGAGAACGGATTGTTGAAGGGCGTTTCTTTCTTCTTCGTCACGGTGTTCTCAATAACCCAGTTCTGGAAAAGGTTCGGCCCGAGAGCAGTCGGGGCCCGAAGTGCTCCCTTGACCGTTCGCATCGAGCGCAGTCGAGATGCCACTCGTTGCGCGAGCAAAGGTGGTTCCTTCGCGAACTCGCCGGTGAAGCTGGTTCCCTGCTCGACGGTCCTGCAGCTACTGTTCGATGCAGTAGAGCGATTTGGTCAGATTGCACTCGTTGCCGAAGAGGGCCGACTGCGTCCAGTTGGCGTCGCGGGAGTTGTTGTCACCGTCCTGGCCAGTCGCGGTGCTGAGCGCGGAGGTCCAGTTCGAGCAGTGAACGGTGGATCGGGTGCCTCCGACGACGGTTCCGGTCCACACGCTCGAGGAGAAATAGGCACCGTCCTCGTCGACCCTGACCTCCTCGAAGGGGAGCGTGGTGAGGTTCGTCTTGTTGTTGAACAGCTTGGTCTTTTGTTTGGAGGGGCTGAGCCGGTACCACGGGCCGACGTCAGCGATGCGGCTGATGGCGTCGGTGGTGCCATCCGAGAGCCACGCCTTCCAGGTCCCACTGACGAGCGCGGCCTGAGCGGCTGTCATGCACTTCTGATCGCCGCCCGTGAGGCCGCCCAGGTTTCCGTTGTACCGCGTCTTGGTGGCGAAGATGCGCTTGACGGTGGTGCAGGTGTCGGTCTCACAGATCTGGTTCGCCGTGCAGGTGGAGCACGCTCCTCCGGCGGAGCCACAGAGCATCGAGCCGGTGTTGCTGGGGTACTGACAGCGCCCCGCGGCGTCACAACACCCGTTGCTACACGTCGTGGGTCCGCAGCTCGTGCCTCCGCCGCCGCCTGAGCCGCCGCCACCACCACCAGCCCCACCGCCGGATCCAGCCGACGTGCACACGCCGAGCTGGCACGTCTGCGCCAGACCACACGCCACGCACAGCTGGGCAGCCCCGCCACACGCGGCGTTCGAGGCGCCAGTCTGGCAGGCGCCGCTCGCGTCGCAGCAGCCGTTACAGTTGTTCGCGTTGCACAACGACGAGCCGCACTGGCACGCCGCGTAGGTGCCGTCAGCCTGGCAGCTCTGCGCGCCCATCTTTCCGTCAACGCAGGCGCAGGCGTTGCTCTCGCCGGTCACGCATCGGGTGCTTGGGCCACAGCCGCACATCAAGGCGGAGCTCAAGTGAATCAGCGCGACGAGAAGGAGACGATTCATGGGCGCGCTGCATAGTGCCCGCCTCCCGCGCCAGCAAGCTCGGAACCAGGCCGTCACCGTCGTGGTCGAGCTCAGGGCAGCCGTCTTCGTCGCGAAAGCCGTCCTTGTCCCCGGCGGCGTTCAGACAGGCGTCGGCTCAGGGTGAGGGCCGAACCACCACTCACGCCCGAGGATGCGACTTGTCGTACACCGACTGAAGCTGCTCGAACGACACCGCCGTATACCGCTGCGTGGTGCTCAGGCTGGCGTGGCCCAACAGCTCCTGAATGCTCCGAATGTCAGCCCCGCCCGCGAGCAGGTGCGTGGCAAACGAGTGGCGCAGCGCATGCGGCGACATCTTGCGATTGAGCCCCAGCTGCGTGACGTACTTGTCCAGGTGGCGCTCGACCGATCGCGTGGTCAGCCGCCCGCCGCGAAAGTTCAGAAACAGCGCCGTGGGATCCTGCTTCTTCGCCGGCTTGACCAACAACTCACCCCGCCGCTCCATCCACGTCACCACTGCGGCGATCGCCCCTTCATGCAGCGGGCAGATGCGCTCCTTGTTGCCCTTGCCCAGCACCCTCACCGTGCGTGCTCGCACGTCGAGATCCTCGAGCGACAACCCGCACAGCTCGCTGACGCGCAGACCGCCGCCGTACAAGACCTCGAGCATCGCCATGTCGCGCAGGCCAAGCACCTTCTCGGCGTCGGGCGCTTCCATCAACGCGAACGCCTCATCGACCGGCACCGCGCGCGGCAGCCGCTGCGGCAGCTTGGGTGTCTTCACCCGCCGCGCGGGATTGACCTCGATCACCTTGCGCCGGGTGAGGAACTGAAAGAACGCCTTGATGCCCGCCAACCGCCGCGCGCGCGAGGCCGGAGCGAGCGTCACCGACTGCACGCCGAGGAAACCGCGAATGTGCAGGTGCGACGCCTTCTCGGGCGCCACGCCTTGGGGCTCGAGGTACGCGTAGAACGCCTTCAGATCCTGCGCATAGGCCCGCAGCGTGTGCGGAGACACCGCGCGCGAGATCTCCAGGTGCCGCATGAAGTCATCGAGGTGAGCCACGACTCGAGACTCTACCGCTGCCCCGGCTCAGAGCGACTTCGCGACGTACACCCCGGCCCGGCTCTTCTCGTGCACCAGGTATGCGACCGAACCATCCGGCAGCAGCAGCCCGGGCCACTCGACGAACTGGTCGATGATGCGCTGCTCACCCGTCTCCAGGTTGCGCTGCGCGAGATCGAACGTCTGGTCGGTCAGGTGCGCGAAGGCCAGGAGCGCGCGTTTGCCGTCGGCGCTGAAACGGAAGCCGTAGGTGGCCTCGACTTCTTTCTTCGGCTTCTGCTCTTTGGTCGCCGTGGCGGAGATCGAATTGAGATCGCACGCTCGCCCTTCCCGCAGGCAATCGGAGCGGAAGTAGAGAACCTCACCGGTCTGCACGAACTGGTACTCGTAGAGCCAGTCCTTGAGCGCGAACGGCTCTTCCGCGCCCACCGGGTACAGATACAGCCGGCGGGTCACCTCGGGCCGATCGATGCGCGCGGTGTACGCCAGCGCCGAGCCGCCGGGCGCGAACAAGAAGTTGGGGCACTGGCGCGCCAGCAGCTTCGGCTTGCCGTCAGGCATCTCGATCACCGTCAAATCGCCCACGCGCTCGACCAGCTTCTTGTCGGTCTGCGAGGGATCGCGGCCCCCCAGCGCCAGCTCGATGTAGTTGTCGCGGTAGACGAACCGTTTGCCGTCGGGCGAAAAGTCGAAGTCCGACACGTTGGCGCCCAGCTCGCGCGGTTTGCCGTCGGGCAACGCGGCCATCAACAAGGCCCCCTTGTCCGGCCCCGGCACATTGTCGCGCCACGCGAGGAACTTGCCGTCGCGGGAGACGCGGTAGCGGTGGCAGTCGTCGCTCAACTTGCGCGACTTGAGGGTGTCGACGTCGAACACGTGGAGCTGGAAGTTGCGATCCGCCGGAGTGGCGCGCGCGCTGACCACCACGTGTTTGCCGCTGCGGAGCACCGTGTAGTCGGTCACGTGATCCACCAGGCGCCTGGGCTGCGGCCGCGCCTCGTTCAGATCGACCTGGTAGAGCCCGCCGGCCGAGGAGTACTTCCGCTTGAAGTAGAGGTACTTCCCGTCGGCCGAGAACTCAGCGGTCGAGGCCTCGCCCGCCACCTGGGGAAACGGGCCCGACGGCAGCTTGCCCACGTGCAGCACGCCGCCTTCGATGTACGCGAGCTGGGTGCCGTCATCGCTGGGCACGAAGTAGGTGGCCCGCGTGGCGATCCGCTCCCGTTCGGCGTCGAGCTTCTTCGCGTCTTGCACGTAGAGCTCGCCCACCTGCTGGGTGGGATCCCACGCGGCGGTGAAGATCACCCAGCGCGAGTCCGAGGTGTGCAGCCAGCCGCCGGCCATGTTGGTCACGCCGTTGCCCAGCTTGTGCGGGGCGCCGCCCTTCGACGGCACGGCCCACAACGCGCCCAGCCGCATCGGCGGCGGCACGCCCTGAATCGGAGGATGCACCGCCTCGAGCAACAC
>JANODF010000506.1:0-8576 GCA_031412555.1 Archangium sp.
ATGGCCAGCTTGCACGCCGTGTAGACCTGCTCCACCGGATAAGCGGGGGCCATCTTGTCGAGATCGATGCCTGCCTTCTTGATGTCGGCCTTCAGCTTGGGAGTGATTTTCCCGGCGAGGCCCTTGAGGAAGATGGCCTCGATGACCGTGGAAAACCAGAGACGTTCGACCTTGGCACTCATCAGAGACCCAACTGTTCTTTCCAATATTTCGTGAGGAAGATGTTGCCGGGGTCGACGCGCGCGCGCGTGGCCTTCCACTTCTCCCAGCCGGGGTAGCGGCGGGTGAGTTGATCAGGTTTCGACGGGTCGGGCGCGGGGAGGAACTTGCCCCAGTGCAGCCGGTACTGAAGCGGCTCGAGCACGTCCCAGAACTGGCGGTAGAACCCCTTCACCGGATCGCCCGAGTTCTTGCCGAACCAGAAGACGTCGACGCGAAAGACGTGCGTTCCCGTCGCGGGGCTCAAGAAGAACGTCGGGTCGGCCTTGCCCACGTAGAGCTCGTAGGCGAACGCGCCGGTCGCGGCGTAGGCGCCTTCGGGCGTGCCGTCGGCGTCGAAGTGTTTGCGCAGGCGGGTGATGGTCTCCTGCAGCTTGCCGTCACCGGGCGTGAACGGCACCCACAGCTCGGTGAACCAGGTGGGCATCAGCAAGTCGTCCATCTGGTTGTCCATGGGCAGGCCCATGAAGCCGCGATCGCAGAACGCCTGTGTGGCCGGCGTGCCGTCGGGGCCGGTCTCGACGAAGAGGCTCAACACCGTGTCGATGTGGGCCGGCACCAGCTTGCCCAGGCGCTTGAACAGCTGGCTCAAGCCGGGAATCTTCAAGGCCATCGCGAGCGCGTCGTCGCTGGCCGTGACGAAGAACTCGATGATCACGATCCACGCAGCGCCCAGGGTGATGGGGCTGTGCCGTTCACCTTTCAGCAACTCGTACAGCGCGCTCAGCCAGGGGAACCGTTTCTGCGGCGCCTCGGGCTGAGAGGGGTCGATCGGCGGAATCACGAAGCGGCGCAACCAGTCGCCCACGCCCTTCCAGTCGACGTCGGTGATGCTGGTGCGCAGGTGCAGCAGGTGTTCGACCGCGGCTTCCGGTTCATCCAGGTGACCGACCAGGGTGTAGACGAACGACGCGGCCACCTGCGAGGCGACGGGCAGGCGGGCGATCTCGCGGTACGGGTGCAGCTCGCGGTTCGGGTCGAACGGCGCCCGTTCGGCTTGCCACACCACCAGGCGATCGAAGTTTCGCTGCGGCCACCACATGAGCCGCACGTAGTCGGTCTCGACGAGGAACTTCTCCAGCGAAGGCAGGCCCGAGCCTTTGCGATCTCCGTAGAAGTCGAGATCGTCGGACAAGGCGGTGGCGCTGATCGTCTCGCTGCCGATGACGTCGAAGGTGGGGATGCACTTGAAGGTGATGGTGCTGATGACGCCGCACAGGCCCATGCCGATGCCAGCTGAGCGAAACCAATCGGGATCATCACCGTCGGGAGTGAGCTCCTTCACCTGGCCGTTGCCGTCGATGACCCGCAGCTTCGCGATGGCTTCGTGCACCGACCACTTCACCGTGCCGCCCGCGGACCCCGTAGAAATGAAGCCCGCGACGGTCTGATGCGAGATGCCGCCCAGGTCAGGCAACGCGAGCCCATCGCGGTGGTGCAGGGTCGAGGTGAGGCTCTTCTCCCAGCTGCCTTCGTGCCAGGGCGAAGGTTGGCGGATGTCGCTGTCGAGCGGGCGTTCGATGATGCGCGCCTGCACCGGGCGGGTGGGAGAGAGCCCGACGTGACAACCGGCCTGCACCTCGACGAACACACCGTTGGCTTCGAAGACCTTCGTGTAGCGATCGAGCACCACCGTCACTTCGTTCGGAGGCGTCTGCGCGCCCGAGAAGTTGTCGGTGACGATGGCGCGCCACACCGAGTGCGTGGAGCCCATCACGCGCAGCTGCTTGCCCGTGTCTTTCGCGTGGCGAACCAGCGCGCACAGCTCGGCTTCGGTGGACGGGTGGTGACAGCCGTCGTTCTCGCGCGCCGGCAACTCAGACGGATTGGGGGCGTTCACCTCACGCCACCAGGTGGCTGAAGATCTTCTTGTACAGCCAGCTGATCGGCCCGAACGGACCGACGAGGGTGCCGAGTGGATCGAAGTAGTCACGGCAGAGGAAGATCTTGCCGTCTTTCGCGTGGCAGTCGGTGGCCATCTCGGTCACGAACGTGGGGCCGATCGCGAACTTGATGTTCATCGAATAGGTGAGGCTGAAGAGCTCGTCGGTGCCGGTCACCAGCACGTTCTTGAACTCGAACGTCTTGTACTGGCGCAGCGCCTTCTTCCACGTCTCTTCGAAGTTCGAGAGGCCGCGTTGATCGACCACCGGGTTGATGAAGCGCACGTCTTCGCTGTACAGCTTCGCCAACTCTTCGAGGGCGGCGTCGCGCTCCACGGAGATCCGCTCGTAGAACTTCTTGACCCGCTGAGGCAGAGCCTCACCTTGAACCGACTTCGACATCGACGCCTCCTGATACTGGGGGAGCGGCAAGTCTACGGGCGATGGGTCTCTTTGGTGCCGTATTTTCAGCGGGGCAGAATGCGTCGATCTTCCCGCCGTTCACCGCGGTCGTCGCGCAGCTCGCGTCGGTCTTCACGCCGCTCCTGCTGATCCCGCGCGACTTCGGTGAACGCTGCGCTGAGCACCTCTGCATACAGTCCACGCTTCTGTGCGATGGCCGCGCCATCGAAGCGCCCGGCCAGGGTTCCGAGCTGACCTTGAATGTCGATCAGCCGCGCGCGGCTCAGGCGCTCCTTCACCGCATCGGCGCGATCATCGGCCAGGTCTCGTTGGTCGCGGCGCTGGTCGCGCGCGTCGTCGAGCACCACGCCGGGGCGGCGGCCCTGCGCGAGGTCCTGCCGCAGTTCGCGCTTGTCGGAGCGCAGCTCCCGCTTGTCTTCGCGCACCTCCTGGCGGGCCTGGGCACTCTCGACCTTCGACTCGGCGATCTCGCGCGCGAGGTGTTGGTTGAAGGCGAGGTCGAGACCACCGAGGCGTGCCACGTCGTTCATCGCAGCGGCGGCCTCGTAGTCACGCAGCAGCGACACAGCGCGCGCGGCGTCGAGCCGATCGTCGTTGAGCTGACGGCGGTCTTGGCGGAGGTCTTGTCGAGTTCGGTTCGGCAGACTCTGAGCGCACGCGAACGAACCGAGCAGCACCACGGTCATCGTCAGGTATCGGGTCATGCAGGGTGAACCCGCGAGCCGCAGATTGGTTGCGGGCCTTCATTCTGGGCGACGCGACCTTACGGCGCGCTCGGCGAGAACCTCACGATGAGCCCCTCATCGGTGGTCAGGTAGAGCTTCTCATCGGGCCCCACGACGAGGGAGCGCACGCGCTCAGAGACGTTGGGCAGCGGGTCTTCGTCGATGACGGCGTCGAGCGAGTCGTTGAGGTCGAGCAGGCTCACCCTGCGCCCGGCGAGGAAACCCACGGCGAGGCGGTTCTCATACGCGAGCCAACTGCGCCCCTTCAGAAAGACGCACGCCGACATGCCTTGCGAATCGGCGTTCACCCACACCGGCCGCACCGCGCTGGGCACGGCTGCGGCATCGGTCATTCGCGCGCCGTCGTAGCCGTTGTACTGGCCGTTGGCGCCGACCGGGTTCCAGCCACCGTTCGCGCCGATCGAGAGCCGGCTCACCTCGTCATCCGCCCCGGGGCCGTGCTCTGAGATGAAGACCGCGCCGTTGAGCGGGTGAAACGTGAGGCCCTGCGGGTTCCGAAAACCCAGCGCCCAGATCAGGTTGCGGCTGCCCAGGGAGGGGTTGTTCGGCGCGGGCTGGCCATCGGTGGTGAAGCGCAGCACCTTCGAGCCGAGCGCCTCGAGGCTTTGCGGGATGGTCGCGTTGTGATTGTCGCCGGTGGTCAGGTAGAGAAAACCGTCGGGCCCGAAACGAATTCGCCCACCCGAGTGAGAGCCCGGGCTTCCGTCTTTCGTACCGACCGCCTTGTACGAGATTCCGGTGACGAGCTCGGTGCGGTCCTCGAGCGTGAAGGCCTCCGTGAGTCGATACCGAACGACGCGGTTGTCCTTGGTGCCGCCCGCGTCGTGCGAGAAGACGAGGTAGACGCGTCGGTTCGAACCAAAGTCCGGGTCGACGGCGACGCCCATCAGACCGCTCTGGCCTTCGGCGAAGAGGCCCGCGAGCGGGTTGCCCGCCGAGGTTCGATTGGCGACCACCGTCGAGGTGGGCTCACCGGGCTGCCAGCGCCGCAGCTCTCCCGAGCGCACGGTGAAGAGCGTCGAGCCATCGGGGAGGAAGGCGAGATCCCAGATCACTCCACCACCAGGCAGGGTGAAGAGCAGCTCGCGAGAGACCTGAGGCACCGCGGTCGAGCGCGGCTCGCCGGCATCGACGGGGTCGAGCGGCACGGGGATTTGGCCCGGGTACGGGGTAGACCCCGAGCAGCCCAGAACGAACGCAACCAACACGCTGAGGGTGAGCTTCATGCCCCACCGATACAAGGCTGCGGGGCGCGGCGCTCGTTCTCTTCGAACTTCACCAGCCCCAGCGTCGAGCCAGCTCACACCAGCGCAGCGCACGCTCCTTCAGCCGCTCTGCCTCCGCGCCTGGGTTGAAGGACACCTGCTCGAGGGCACGAGCGTTCTCCCAGAAGTGCAGAGACTGCAGCCGCCCCTCATCACACCCGAGGCGTTGCAGCAGTTGTTCGAGCTCGGTGAGCGCCGTCGCCGGGGCGTAGAGCGAGTCGCGGATCCGGCTGAGCAGGTGAACCGCCCACCCTTCTTCTCGAGGCGCGGCGTCGATCAGCTCCTCGAGCGCGGCGCAGTACGCTGCCTGACTGGGCAGTGACGGCTGGAGCGCGTCTTCGCTCAATACCAGCGTCCACTGCACGATGAAGCGGCGGTGCGACTGCAGCCACTCGGCCGCGCGCTGGAGCCCTTCGTCAACCCCGCCACCCAGCCGCGAAGCAGCGCTCACGTCGTTGGCTGCGTAGAGGAGGTACTCGTGCGCGAACTCCGCCTGCCTCCCGGGCGGCCAGGTCAGATAGTGGTCGCGCGCGGTGTGCTCATCAGTCCACGCGTGCAGGAAGCCCCGATAGTGCGGCAGGCACCTGGCGTGAAACTCCCGTGGCGCGAGCTCGAACGCATGCTCGAGGTCGAGCTCGAGTGCGCTGCACCACTTCGAGAGCCCCTCGCGCGGCACGTCGGCACCCTGAGCCTGCAGCCACTGCAACGCTTCGGCGAGCGAGAGCATCGTGGTGCCCTTGCGAAACCGAAGCCACACCCGATCACCACGCGGGGCGTCCACCGAGACCCGTGCGTGCACCAGCCGCCGGTCTTCATCGTCGATGGACGCCGCGGCACCAAACGAGCGGGCGAGCGTTGAGGCGACGTGCACGAACGAGTGCGGCTGCGTGAGTGGTGCGAGCGCACCTTCCCAGTAGAAGGGCACGCGCGAGAAGAAGGCCAGGTCGTCGGTCATCCTCGTGGTGATCGGAGTGACCTCAGGAAGGGTCGAGCGCGACGCCCTGGTAGAGGGCATCGACGCTGAGCGTCAGCTTGGGGTTTTCCAGCGAGAGCTGCTCGCCCGCACGGACCTCACGTACGGCCCAGCCTGCGGTGCCGCGCTCGACGACGGTCACCCGTTGCGATCGATGGGAGATGAGCAGCACGGCTCGAAGCGAAGGAATCTGACGGTACTGGCTGAGCTTCTCCCCGCGGTCGTCGTCTTCCGTGCCCTTGCTCGTGACCTCGATGAGTACGGCAGGGTTGACCAGCGCGTTGCGATCGTTGGCCGCATTCTTGAGATCGCCGCACGCAATCGTCGCATCAGGGAACGTGGCCAACCCGGTCGCTTCTACCTGCACCTTCGCGTCGGAGGTCAAGACACGGCATGCGCCTCCGAGGGCTTGCGTGAGCTGAGCGATGGCACGCGCTCCCAGCTCAGCGTGGGCGAGTGTGCCACCCGCCATCGCGTAGATCTCACCATCGAAGTACTCGAGCTTGATGTCCGAGTCCTCGAGGGCGCCGAGGTACTCTTCATAGGAGTAATGCACGCGTCGAGCGGTGCTCATGGCCCCATGGTAGCCGATGCCCTGCGCGACTGCCCGTTGCCGAGCGATCAGACCCGCTGATCGCCTGCCTGGGCAAGCAACCCCTGCTTCGCGGTGCGAGACATGCGCTGGCTGGCGAGAAGCAGCACCTGCTTTCGGGTGTCGGGGTTGCCCAGCACGATCTCCCTGAAGACGTCGGCGGGCACGCGCAGGGCGACCACCGGCTCCTTCGCCATCACGGTGGCCGAGACGGGGAGTTGCGCGGTCACCGAGATCTCGCCAATCGCGTCGCCTTCCATGAGGTCAGGGTACGAGCCCAGAGACTGGTCGCGATGAAACACGGCGCAGCGCCCGTGCAGCACCAGGAGCACAGCCACGCCGGGGCGGCCCTCTTCCAGGATGATCTCCTTCGGCTTGAACGTGCACGACTGAAAGGCCGCAGAGAGCGCTGCGCGCTGCTCGTCGGTCAGCGGCTGCAGCAGGGGGTTCGCGCGCATCAAGTTCGCCAGCAGCCGCGCGCGGTAGAACTGCTCGAGCGCGATCTTCACGCCGGGGTGGCGCGACCTGAGCGCATCCATGCGCTCCCGCGGAAACTCGAGCACCACCACGTCGGTCTCCGCACGCACCGTGGCGATGCGCGGCGCATCCGACAGCAGGGCCATCTCGCCGAAGAAGTCGCCGTCCTGCATCACCGCTACCTTCTGCGTCTGCCGGTACACCGCCACGCTGCCCTGGGCGATCGCGTACATCGCGTCGCGGGGCTCGCCTTCAGTCACGATCGCCTCACCTGCGTTGAAGGCCCTGACCTGCATCGCTTCGGTGAGCACCGCGAGGAACTCGGGCGGGCTCAGTGAAGAGAAGAGCGGAATCTGCGGCAGCGTGTCTCGGTGTGGTGCCGGCGGTTCGGCCTCGAACACCAGGTCCTCCGCTGCGATGTCCACCGGGAAGTCCGACTCGGGCACGGCGGGTGGGGGCAGCGGTGGAAGGTTCGCCTGAGCGATCGCGCCTGCTTCCAGCGGCGCGCCCGGAGCCTGAACGGTCCTGACCACGGGGCCCCCCTCTTTGGGCTCGAAGCGCGCGGCGTAGAGCGGCGCGAGCTGCCGTTGGGTGTGCTCGTGGTTCGGGTCGAGCGTGAGGATCACCCGGCACAAGGCCGTGGCCTTGAAGAACAGCCCCTGCTCCGCATAGCGGCGAGCCACCTCGGAATACTCGGCCACCGCAGCGGGCACCTCGCCCTGGCGCGCGAGGATCTCGGCGATCTTCTGCCTCACGCCGAGCTCTCCAGGCACGGCCTCGAGGATGCGGCGGAACTCTTCGAGCGCCGCGGGCAGGCGGCCCTTCGACAGCAACAGGGTGGCGCGGTCTTTCTGGCGGCGTACGGCGTCGGTCATGCCTTGTCTTCGAAGGTTCGAAGCTCACAGTCAACGAGTAGCCGGTCCCACATGAGGCCAGAGCGCGGCCCGCGCGGTCCTCGAGCTCGCTCCGACAGAGGCGCAGCTCGAGCTCCCGTCTCAGGGCCGCAGCTCTTTGGCGACGTGAGCGGCGCCGTACACGCTCTGCAGCGCGGTGAGAATGAGGTCTCCGTGCACGGCGACGGTGCGGTTGCCTTTCGGCTCGTAGCCGAAGTTTCCGCCGAGTGACTGCAAGTTTCCGTCGAACACGAGGCCCACCACGTCGCCGTTGCGATCGACCAGCGGCGAGCCTGAGTTGCCGCCGATGATGTCGTTGGTGGTCGCCACGTCGTACGGCGTCGCGCCGGGCAGCTTGTTCTTCTGCGAGAGCCAGCGTTCGGTCACCGCGAACGGCGCCTTTCCCGACGCGCGCTCGAAGAGGCCCTTGATGGTGGTCATCGAAGGTCCGTTGCCCACGCCTTTGACCCGGCCATACGAGAGCCGCAACGTGAAGGTGGCGTCGGGCGGTCCGCTCTGGCCCTGCGCGCGTTTGGCCTCGGAGATGAGCTCCATGTTCTTCTTCACCACCGAGTCGACCTCGTCTTCCCACCGTTTACGCACCGCACGGCATTCGTCGTCGACGCGTTTGGCGAAAGCGATCATCGGGTCGGTCTCTTCGATCTTCCCCTTGAACTCGAAGCGCTCCTTGCGGAAGGCCGGGTCGCCCACCCGCGTGCCGTCGATGAGTTTTGCGGCGAGCTCATCGGGCGACTGACCGGCGAGCACCTTCTTCACGAAGGCGTCGTCAGCGCCGTACACCTCACGCAACTTCGTGAGCGACCAGGTGAGGCGCGCCTTCTCCAGCTCCATCGGGATGGGTGCGGGGTCGAGCAGGCCCTGCTGCAACGCAGGCAACTGCGCATCGGTGTACTCACGCAGGCGCTCTGCGTTCGGCTTGGCGGCCTCCACCGGCGCGCGGGCCAGGCGGCGGGCGTGAGCGAAGAGGTCGGATTGAAAAGCCTGCGCGCCTTCGCGCATCACGTAGTCCACGGAGAGCGTGCGCTGCACCCCGAGCGCGGAGGCGATGGCGTCCCACGCGCCTTTCGACGTCTCGGCCGACCTG
>JANODF010000507.1:0-2166 GCA_031412555.1 Archangium sp.
TGTGCGAGGCCATGAGTGAGAAGACACCCAAGGGCGCCGCCACTCCTGAGCCCACGGGCGCCGATGACGTCGGCGCAGAGCAGAAGCTGTACAACGAGCGCCAGGCCAAGACGAAGCTGCTGGCTGAGCTCGGCGTGAACCCGTACGGCAACGGCTTCGCCCCCGACTCGCTGGCGGGCGAGCTGCACACGAAGTTCGGCAACGTTGATCCGGCCGTGCTCGAGACCGAGAAGCCGGGCCCGTTCACGCTCGCCGGCCGCGTGGTCTCGGTGCGCGACTTCGGCAAGGCGGCCTTCGTCACGATTCAAGAACGCAGCGGAAGCCTGCAGATCCACGTCAAGAAGGACGTGCTCGGCGAGGACACGTTCAAGGTCTGGAAGCTGGTCGATCTCGCAGACTTCATCGGCGTCACCGGCACGCTCTTCAAGTCGAAGACGGGCGAGCTGACCCTCGCGGCCACTTCGCTCAAGTTCCTCGGCAAGGCCTTGCGTCCGCTCCCGGGCAAGTTCAGCGGCGACGACAAGACCGTGCTCACCCCTGACCAGGCCGCGCGCGTGAAAGACGCCGCTGCCGCGGTGATGCTGGTGGTGAACGCGACGCCCCACGAGGACCGCGAAAAGGCGCGCGCTGCGGCGATCCAGGCTCAGAGTGAAATCCTGAAGGACGACGCGGCTGCAGTGAAGGCGCTGCCGCACGCGGTCAACAAGGCCTGGGCCGAGTCGCAGGCGCTCCACGACACCGAAGAGCGGTACCGCCGCCGCTACGTCGACCTGCTCAGCAACCCCTCGGTGCGCGAGACCTTCAAGAAGCGCACGAAGCTGGTGCAGTTCATACGCAACTACCTCGATGCGCGTGACTTCCTCGAGGTCGAGACGCCGATGCTGCACTCGCTCGTTTCCGGAGCTGCCGCCAAGCCCTTCAAGACGCACCACAACGCGCTGGGCATGGAGCTCTTCATGCGCATCGCGCCTGAGCTTCACCTCAAGCGCCTGGTGGTGGGCGGCTTCGACCGCGTCTACGAGATCAACCGCAACTTCCGGAACGAGGGGCTGAGCACGCGCCACAACCCGGAGTTCACGATGCTCGAGTTCTACCAGGCGTACGCCACGTACGAAGACCTGATGGATCTCACCGAAGACATGATCTCCCAGGCGGCCGTCGCGGTCTGCGGATCTTCGGTCGTGAAGTACGGCGAGCACACCATCGACTTCAAGAAGGGCTGGCCGCGCATTCCGATGACGGAGTCGATCAGCCAGCGCGTGAAGGATCTCGGCCCTGCCGACTTCGCCGACGCCGAGAAGCTGCGTTCGGTCGCGATGCGGCGGGCCGATGAAAAAGAGAAGGCCGCCATCGCCACGATGAACAAGGGCGAGCTCATCGGCACGCTCTTCGAGCAATACGTCGAAGGCGAGCTGGTGCAGCCCACCTTCATCACCCAGTTCCCCGTGGAGACGAGCCCGCTCGCGCGCCGCAACGACGCGAACCCCAACGTCACCGATCGCTTCGAGCTCTTCTGCGTGGGCCGCGAGATCGCCAACGCCTTCAGCGAGCTCAACGATCCGGTCGACCAGGCCCAGCGGTTCCAGTCTCAGCTCGACGCGAAGGATCGCGGCCAGCAGGAGACCATGGACTACGACCACGACTACATCCGGGCGCTGGAGCACGGGCTCCCGCCGACTGCCGGCGAAGGCATTGGAATTGACCGCCTGGCCATGCTGTTGACGGACGCGCAGTCGATCAAAGACGTCATCCTCTTTCCGCTGCTGAAATCTCAGAAGTGACCCGCACCCGAACCCTCGCGCTGGCGACGATCCTCCTGCTGCTCGGCCTCGTCGAGCTGATGGTGGGTCTTGTTCGTGGTGAGCTCATCGCGCTCGCCGCGGGCGACTTCTCTCTGCTGGCGGTGGGGTGGGGCACGTTCCTCGAAGTGATCGGCGGCCTGGGCACCGTGCTCGGTCATGACGAGCTGGTCTCCAATCTCAAGTCGTACGGCTCGCCCGAAGCGCTGGCGATGGGCCAGCTGCACCTGATTCTGGGCGCGATCGCCTGGGTGGCTGGCTGGGCCATTCTGGCCGTGACGCTGGTCGAACCGAAGGCGGTGGAGAAGATCCCCAGCCCGGCGTTCGGCAAGCCGCTCCACCCCAGGCTGGCGAACTACGTCGACTT
>JANODF010000508.1:0-1879 GCA_031412555.1 Archangium sp.
GGCAGCTTCCCGGCGACGCATGGTCAGGTTCAATGGCTGAGTCGGACAAGCGACGGAAAGACAGGTCACCGGGCACAGCCCGGTGGCATGCAGCGCGGCCACGGTGGCTGGACTACGCGGTCGCGACGGTCGCGGTCGCTCTGGCCACGTTGGTCCGTCTTGCCTTGGACCCGCTGTTGGGAGACAACTACCCGTTCGCGAGTTACCTCGGGGCGGTGGCGGTTGTTGCGTCATTGGGCAGAACAGCCTCCGCCGGTTTTACGCTTCTCATCGGCGGGGCACTAGCGGTTCACCTGTTCGCTCCAGACGACGGCAGTGTTTGGGTGGGAACCGGTCTGTACTTGCTGACGGCCTCGGTGGTCGTCGCATTCAGCCACGCCATGCGCCGAACTCGCAGCCGTGCCGAGAGCCTGCGGCATTTGTACGAGACCGTGCTGAACAACACCCCCGACCTGGTCTATGTCTTCAGCTCCGACCACGAGGTGATCTATGCGAACGATGCCCTGCTGAAGGTGTGGGGCCGCGACAACGACGGCGCCATCGGCAAGACCTTGCTGGAGATTGGGTACGAGCCGTGGCACGCCGAGATGCACGGCCGGGAGATTGATCAAGTTCGCGCAACACGACAGCCGTTACGCGGCGAGGTTCCGTTTAACGGCGCCACTGGGCTGCGACTGTATGAATACATCTTCGCGCCGGTCATCGGCGCCGACGGGGAGGTCGAGGCGGTGGCGGGGACTACCCGCGACGTGACCGAACGGAAGGAAACGGAAAGGCAGTTGCAGGCGAGCGAGGAGCGACTGCGGCAGGCGCTAACGGCCGCCCGCATGATGGCGCGGGAATACGACACGGTCACTGACAAGGTCACCGCTTCGGCCAACCTTGCTGACCTTTACGGCCTGCCGGCCGGCTCGACGCTGGAAAGTGCCGATCAGAGCTACCTGTTGATTCACCCCGACGACCGCGACAAGCACTTGGCGACCATCGCCGAGGCCATCGAAACCGGTGACGGCTATCTGAGCCAGTTCCGCATTCGACGTCAGGACAGTGGGGCGGAGGTCTGGTTGGAAGAGCGCGGACACGCGGTCTTTGACGCCCGGGGCGGGCCCGCGCGGCTCGTCGGCGTGACCTTGGACGTTTCAGAACGCAAGTTGGCCGAACAGACGCTGCGCGAAAATGAGGAGCGGCAAATTTTCCTGGCCGCGCTGACCGACGCGCTGCGGCCGCTGTCCGACGCGGTGGCCGTGCAGGATGTTGCCAGCCGGGTGCTTGGCGAGTGGCTGGGCGCAAACCGAGTTGCGTACTTCGAAGTGCGGGGCCATGACTATGTGGTCGAGCGCGACTACACCGACGCAGCCCAATCCATCGCCGGGTGCTACCCGGTTGCGTCGTTCGGCCTCGAGCTTCTAGGCACGTACCAGACCGGGCGTACCGTGACAGAGACGGACGTGGACGCCCACACGGCGCGCACGCCGTCGGAGAAAGAGGCCTTTGCGCGGCTCCAGATCCAGTCCCATGTGGGAGTGCCCCTCGTCAAAGGCGGTGTCTTCCAGGCGGGCCTGGCCGTACATGCAGCGAGCGCGCGCGCATGGACGTCTAGCGAGATCGCCATCATCGAAGAGACTGCCGAGCGGACCTGGGCAGCGATCGAACGGGTCCGTGCCGAGGCGGCCTTGCGCGCCAGCGAGGAGCGCTCGGCGTTCGTCCGTCGCAGCAGCGGCGTCGGGTTTTGGTACTGCGACCTGCCGTTCGACGTTCTTCAGTGGGACGACCTTGTGAAGGCGCACTTTCACCTGCCGCCGGACGCGGCGGTGACGATACAGACCTTCTACGATTGCATGCACCCCGACGACCGCGAGCCGACGCGCTGGGCCATCGA
>JANODF010000509.1:0-3041 GCA_031412555.1 Archangium sp.
GTCGGGGTGAGGGCAGTACCTCAACTCACCTTCCCCGTGACGAAGTCCCACGCCGCAGCCCGCTCACGAAACACCTGCGCGGTATTGATCACCCCGCCGTCCCTCAGAATTCGCATCGTCTGCAGTTCCCCGATGTACGAATCCGACACCAGCCGAGCAGTCCGCCTCATCCCATGCTCGCGCGCCCAGGCATTGAGCGCCGAGATGCGCGGCGGAAAATCAGGCGCCAGCGCACGCAGCGCCGTCTGATCGACGATGCAGTCCCACTGGCCACCTGCGGCCAGCGAGAGGATCGCAGCCCTCACGGCGACCTCGTACTGCTCGTACGTCTCCAGTGAAGGGCGCTCGGGGTACCGCACCTCGAGCACCCGCTCACGGGCATGCACCTGAATGGTGAAGGGCTCGGGTTTCACGCGCCGTCCGTGCCTTCCGGCCGAGCCGCATAAAGCTGCGCCCCGCCTTCGCGGAACTCCTGGGCCTTCTCCTCCATGCCCCTGGCGATCGCGCGTACGTCGCCGGTGATCTTCATCGAGCAGAAGTGCGGGCCGCACATCGAGCAGAAGTGAGCGGTCTTCGCGCCATCGGCCGGGAGCGTCTCGTCGTGGAACTCCTTGGCCTTCTCCGGATCGAGCGAGAGGGCGAACTGATCCATCCACCTGAACTCGAAGCGGGCCTTGCTCAGCGCATTGTCTCTCTGCTGCGCGCCCGGGTGGCCCTTGGCGAGATCCGCCGCGTGAGCCGCGATCTTGTAGGTCACCACGCCGACCCGCACGTCGTCTTTGTCGGGCAGACCGAGGTGTTCCTTGGGCGTCACGTAGCAGAGCATCGCGGTGCCGAACCAACCGATGAGCGCCGCGCCGATGCCCGAGGTGATGTGATCGTAGCCGGGCGCGATGTCGGTGGTGAGCGGGCCCAGCGTGTAGAACGGCGCCTCGTGGCACAGCTCGAGCTGCCTGGTCATGTTCTCCCGGATCAGCTGCATGGGAACGTGGCCGGGGCCTTCGACCATCACCTGCACGTCGTGTTTCCAGGCGATTTTGGTGAGCTCACCCAGGCAGGCGAGCTCGGCCATCTGCGCTTCGTCGTTCGCGTCGGCGATGCAGCCGGGGCGCAGGCCGTCTCCCAGGGAGAAGCTCACGTCGTAGGCCTTCATGATCTCGCAGATCTCTTCGAAGTGCGTGAAGAGGAAGTTCTCCTGGTGATGCGCGAGGCACCAGCGCGCCATGATCGAGCCACCGCGCGAGACGATGCCCGTCACGCGTTTCGAGGTCATGGGAATGAAGGGCAGCCGCACCCCGGCGTGAATCGTAAAATAGTCGACGCCCTGTTCGGCCTGCTCGATCAACGTGTCGCGGAAGAGCTCCCAGGTGAGCGCTTCGGCCTTGCCGTCGACCTTCTCCAGCGCCTGGTAGATCGGCACCGTGCCGATGGGCACCGGGCTGTTGCGCAGAATCCACTCGCGGGTCTCGTGGATGTTCGGGCCGGTGGAGAGATCCATCACGGTGTCGGCGCCCCAGCGGATCGCCCAGACCATCTTCTCCACTTCTTCTTCGATGGAGGAGGTGACCGCCGAGTTGCCCAGGTTGGCGTTGACCTTCACCAGGAAGTTGCGGCCGATGATCATCGGCTCGAGCTCGAGGTGGTTGATGTTCGCGGGGATGATCGCCCGGCCCGCGGCGATCTCGCTGCGCACGAACTCAGGCGTGATCTCCTTGGGGATCGCGGCGCCGTACGACTCGCCCACGTGCTGGTGACCTTCGCTCAGCCGCTTCTGCGTCTCGCGAATCGCCACGTACTCCATCTCGGGGGTGATCTTGCCCGCGCGCGCGGCCGCCAGTTGCGTGACCGCCACGCCGCCCTTCGCCTTGAAGGGCTTGTCGATGGAGCGGAAACGCAGCTTGGCCAGCCGCGGATCAGCCAGGCGCTGGCGGCCGTAGTCCGAGCTCAAGCCGGGAAGCTGCTCCAACTCGGCGTTGGTGCGAAGCCAGCTCTCGCGGATCGCCGGGAGCCCTGCCTCCAGATCGATCTCGATGGTGGGATCCGAGAAGGGCCCCGACGTGTCGTAGACCGTCATCGAGGGGTTGTGCGTCACCCGCCCGTCGGCGTGTTCGGTCGTCGACAACGACACTTCACGCATCGGCACGCGCAGCTCGGGGTGGATCACGCCCCCCACGTAGATCTTGGCTGACTGGGGGAACGGGGTGCGGGTGATGCGCGCGAGCGCGGCTTCGTCAACGGCGAGTCGCTGTTTGGCTGCCATGGTCTCTCCCTCCGCCGGGATGATCCGGTTCAGGTTCAACGGGTCGGCCGTATCAGGCCCTCTCAGCACCCCTCGACTGCGGGGCTCCCCGGGTTGGTTAGGGGGCGATTCGTAGCCCTGTCTTACTTCCCATTCCAGCGGTTCATCGCGCGGGGCAACCCTTCGCGCACCCAGCTTTCACTGATGTCGCAGGCCCTGGTGATCAGGTCGGGGAGGGTGGTTCGTTCTTCTTTGGAGAAGTCGCCCAGCACGTGACCGACCACCTGCTCCTTCGCGTTCGGGCCGGTGGGCTTGCCGATGCCGAACCGCAGCCGCCCGTAGGTCTCTTCGCCCCACGACTCGCGAATCGAGTTGAGCCCGTTGTGCCCGCCGGTACCACCGCCCGCTTTGAGCGCGAGCTTGGCGTACGGCAGGTCGAGCTCGTCGTGGATGACGAGCACGTCGAGGGGCTCGACTTTGTAGAAACGCGCAGCGCCGCCCAGCGACGTGCCCGAGAGATTCATGAAGGTCTGCGGCTTGAGCAGCAGCAGCTTCTCGCCGGCGAAGCTGCCCTGGGCGAGCTCCGCGTCGAACTTGCGGCTGCTGAAGTTGAGCTTCCAGCGCGAAGCGAGCGCCTCGAGCACCAGGAAGCCGATGTTGTGCCGGTTCTGCTCGTATTCCCGGCCGGGGTTGCCGAGCCCGCAGAGGATCTTCATAGGGCCGTCCCCCTACCTCAAACGGGATGGGTGATCGCACCCCGCTCGCGGGTTGATCGAAATAGGGAACGCACACACCGGTCATC
>JANODF010000510.1:0-8878 GCA_031412555.1 Archangium sp.
CGGCGCAGGCTTTTGCTTCCTCGGGTGCGGCCACCAAGGCCCTCACGCCCGCCGGTGTCACCTACGCCAAGGACAACGTGAACAAGTCCGAAGCCGCCGCTGAAATCATCTACGCCGAGCAACACAACTTCGCCAAGGGCACGGCCACTACCGTCGCTGCCAAGGCCAAAGAACTGGGAGGTGGCAAGTGAAGGCCCTTCAACTGGCGACCCTGTCGCTGATCACCCTCACCGCTCCGGGTTGTGCGCTGTTCAACTCGGTGCGCAGCGGCAACCCCGCAGCCATCGCCAACGCCGGCGGCGACCTCGCCAAGCTGGGGGCTGACGCAAAGGCGTACGCCGAGCCGAAGTGCGAGCCCGTCATCAAAGCCGAGGTGGGCTTCAATGAAGAGCGCGCCATCGGTGGCGTGGTGGGCGTCGAGCTCATCTCGGGCAGCGGCCACCTGTTCCTCGAGGGGCTGACTGAAAAGGACCCCGAGATCTTGAACAAGGCCCTGGCCGACAAGAAGGCGGTCACGCTCCCTGACGGCGCGATCAACGACCTCACGGCGTACGTGTCTGTCGTCGGCAAGAACCTCGCGCGTTACTCGGCACGCCCCGATCTCCCGTGGACCTTCGCGGTGATCAAGAATGACGGCGTCAACGCCTTCAGCGCCCCGGGTGGCTATGTCATCGTCACGACGGGTCTGCTCAAGAAGATCACCAACGAGGCGCAGCTGGCCGGCGTGCTGGGGCACGAGATCGGCCACATCGTGCACAAACACTCGCTGACCAAGTACCGCGACGCCAAGCACAAGCAGTGCATCGCGGCGAACTACGGGGCTTACCTGATCGAGCACGGCGGCCCGAGCAACCCGGCCATGGCCGAAGCGGCCAAGTACGCCAGGAAGTTCGACGGCACCATCGACCTCGACAAGGAAGAGGGCGGTTTCATCAAGTTCATCATGACCGCGGTCATCACCGGGCTCCAGATGGGCAACGACAAGGACTCGGAGTTCAAGACTGACGCGACCGCGCTCGAACTCATCGCGTTTGCCGGCTACGACGCTTCGGAATACGAGAAGTTCCTCGTCTCGCTGGGCAGTCAGGGCGGCATCTTCTCGCTCAGCCACCCCTCGACCGATGATCGCGTGGCCAGGCTGAAGGCCCTGCGTGAGGGTGAGCTGAAGGACTTCGCCACCGGTACGGCCAAGCCCGACACCGCCAAGGCGTTCGCGCCGCTGGCCACGAAGTAATTCAGTCGAGCCATTCTTGCGAGGGGCCCGTGCAGGTCGCGCGGGCCCCTTTCTTTTCCCTGCAGTGAACAAGAGGTCTTCGTGCGCATCGCCGGTCTGGCCACTCTCTGCTGCGTCGTCGGTTGTGCCCCGGTGATCAAACAGCCCTCGCCGACAGACATGAGCAAAATGATGTTGGAGACCCAGGCGCTCATGGCCCAGGCCCAGGTGGCCCGCGCCGCGGCCGAGGTCAGCTGTGAGCCGGTGCTCAGGCACGAGCCTGGCTTCGAAGAAGAGCGGGTCATCGGCCAGGAGTTGGCCATCACCCTCTCGGCCCGGGCCGGCCGCTTCTACGTCGAAGGCGCCACCGAAAAAGATCCGCAGAAGTTGATCGACACCCTCGCCAGCCAGAAGCCGGTCACCCTGCCCGAGGGCGGTAAGAATGCAGTGAGCGCGCACGTGGCGGTGGTGGGCAAGAACCTCGCGCACTACTCCAGCCGGCCTGATCTCCCGTGGGTCTTCGGGGTGCTCGAGAGCGAGACCCCCCAGGCCTTCAGCACGCCGGGTGGCTACGTGTTCGTCACCACCGCGCTGCTCAAGAAGATGACCAACGAAGCGCAGCTCGCGGGCGTACTCGCTCACGAGATCGCCCACGTGGTCCAGAAACACATGCTGCGCACCTACGTCGAGGCGAAGTTCAAGCAGTGCATCGCGGCCCGCTACGCCGCCGCGCTGCTGGCAAGCAGCACCGAGAAGAACGCCGCCCTCGTGGAGGCCGCCAAATTCGCGCGCAGCTTCGACCCTGCGTCCGACGCCAGCAAAGCCGACCCCGGGTTCACCCAGTTCATCATGCAGGTGATGATGATGTTGGTGCAGCTGGGCAACGACAAAGACGTCGAGTTGCAGACCGACCGCGCCGCCCTCGAGCTGGTGTCGTTCGCGGGCTACGACGCGCTGGAGTACGAGAAGTTTCTCACCGGCTGGGCGCAGGCCAATCACCCGGCCTCGCTCGAGCGCGCCACCAGACTCGAGGCGCTGCGCAAGGGTGAGCTGAGCGACTTCGTGCACGGCACCGCCAAACCCGACCTGCGCAAGGTGTTCGCCCCGCTCGCGCCGTGATGTTCCACCTCGCACTCGCCTCAGAGTGGAAGGCCGGTTGGCGCGATGGCCAATACACGCCCGCACGCTTCGCGAGCGATGGTTTCGTGCACTGTTGTGATGACGAGGCGACCACCTTGAAGGTGGCGGCGGCGTACTTCGCGCGCGCGACCGAAGAGGTGTTGGTCATCGAGCTCGACGAGGCGCTGCTCGGGGTCGAGGTGAAGCGGGAGGCTCCCGTGTCGGTCGATGGGGCGGTGCATGCGCACCACGACGGCCGGCAGTTCCCTCACGTGTACGGCCCGATTCCCGCCGCGGCCGTGGTGAGGGTGGTGCCGCTCAGCGCGTTTCCCTGAGGGGCGCGCGTCGTTCTGTTTTGTCATACGAGGCCTTCTCCCGTGCCTCGACTGCTCAAACGCCTCAGCCTCGCCTTCGCCGTCTTCGCCATCGGCTTCGTGCTCTTCGCGGTCATCGCGTTGCGGGTGGTCGCCCAACGCGTCATCGCCGACGACACCGAGCCGGTGCGCCGTCAACTGGTCGCCGACTGGGAGAAGAACGCGGCCACGCTGGAGGCCCAGCTCGCAGCGGCCGCCGCCTGGAACACCCCGGGCGAGCCCACGCCGCCGGAGCTCGGTTGCCAGCTGCGCTGGACGGGCGAATCAGCGGCGGTGCAACGGCACCTCGAGCGATGCCCCCACGCACCCGGCCCCCTCGACGAGAAGACCCTCGCGGCGCTCGACACGCTCGGTGAGCAGCTCCTGGTGCGCGCGGCCGACGCGCCGGTGGTGGAGCGCGACTTCGGGTGGATGGCTGAGTTGCAGGGCCACGACGACTGGGCCGAAGTCACCGGCACCCCGCTGGAGTTCTTCGACGTGCACGACGCCATCGTCGAGGCCCCCACCCTCGCGCTCCGCCAGGTGCGTGGGCTGGCGCTGCTCCGGCTGCTCCAGGGTCACCGGGCGGGCACGCTCGAGGCCGCGGTCACCGACGTCACCGCCCTGGCCAGAGCGCTGCTGGGCCGGCCCTTCGTGCTCGATCAACTCGTGGGTGTGGGCATTCTCGATCGCCAACGCGCCGTGCTCGATGGCCTGGGCCGGCCCGAGCTGGGGCCGGGCAGCGCCGACGTGCAGGCGCTACGAGGGGCCCGGCTGGCCTCGGCGATGCTCTGGCACCCCTGGGTGCCCAGCGCTCAGCGCGATCGCTTCTTGCCGAAGGTGCCCGTCGCCTCGCGGTGCGCGGCGGCGAGCGAGGCGTTGTTGCTGATGGAGATGGGGCCGCTGCTCGCCGAGAACCATGCGGACTTCGTGAATCACTTCACGGCGTGGAGAAACACCACCCCCTGCCCCAGCACCTTCGTGAAGGCGGCGTTGAGCGCGCGCGCGGTGATGCCGGAAGACAGCTGGAAGAAGCTGCTCGGTTCGGCCCAGTTCCTCGACCGCGCCGAGCAGGGCGAATTCTTCTCGGCGCTGCTGGTGCGCGCGGTGGAGTCGACCGCGTTGGGTCGCCGCGCGGTGACCGAGCTCATCTTGAGCCTCACCGCCGCCAAACCTTTTCCCGCCGCCAGCGAACAGTCGCGCTGAAAGCAGCGCCGCTTCACGTTGAGCCAACACTTCTTCACGTTGGCCTCTGCGACTGTCCAAATGGTCAGGATTCTTGAAGTTCTGCGCCTGGACCCGTCGCGGTCGGCGTAGACCCCGCCACGGGATCGTTGCGCGGAGGTTAGTTTGAACTTACTAACCAACCTCGATGGCGCGCCCCCGGCTGATCACTGACGAACAGATCCTCACCACGATGCGAGCCTGCGTGCTCGAACGGGGCGCGGCGGTCTCGCTCGACGTGGTGGCCGAACGGCTCGGGGTGACGGGGCCCGCGTTGCTCAAACGGTTCGGCAACCGCCAGGAGTTGATGCTCAAGGCGCTCCAGCCGCCCGACTCGCCCTCGTGGATGACGGAGTTCGATCACGGCCCCGACTTGCGGCCCCTCGACCGCCAGCTCGCCGAACACTTCGATCGCATCTGGACGTTCTTCGAGAAGATCATCCCCTGCGTGTCCGCCTTGAGAGAGAGCGGCGTGCCCCACGACAAGATCTTCGAGGGCAAACGCAACGCCCCGGTGCACGCCATTCGCGCGATCTCGAAGTGGCTCGAGAAAGCGCGCGACGCCGGCCTCATCGACGCCGAAGCACCCGAGAGCGTGGCCACCGCGATCCTGGGCGCGTTGCAGACCCGCGCCTTCACCGCGCACGTGGCCAAGGTTCACTACTCGACGCGCAGCAACCGCGAGTACCTCGACGATCTCGTTCAACTCTTCACCCGCGCCCTCGCGCCCAAAGCAACGAAGCGGCGCGGGCGTCAGGAGGTCGCATGACCTCCACTCTTTTGATTTTTCCCTGAGGCAAACACCATGACCCGCACTGCCATTCTGCTCGGCGCACTCGCGCTGACTGCTTGTAGCAAGAAGACCGATACCGCCCCCGAGGCGGGCTCCACCAAGCCGCAGCTCGTCGCGCTCCCGCCCGTGAAGGTGGAGACCGGCGACATCGAGCACCGGCAGATGCCCCGCTACCTCACCTTGACCGGCAGCATCAGCGCCGACCGCCAGTCGGACATCGCCGCCAACGTCTCGGGCCGGGTGACCAACACCTACGTCGAACGCGGCATGCCGGTGAAGCAGGGCCAGGTGATCGCGGTGGTCGACTCGCGCGCCGCCGGTTTCCAGGTCGCCGCCGCCGTGGCCCAGAGCCAGGCAGCCCAGACGCAGGTCAACCTCGCCAAGCAAGACTGCGAGCGCGCCGACACCCTCTTTTCCCAGGGCGCGATCGCCAAGGCCGAGTTCGAGCGCCTCAAGACGCAGTGCACCTCGCAGCTCTACACGGCCAACGCCGCGCAGGCGAACGCCGACCTCGCCAACAAGGCCGCCGGCGACACCATCATCCGCGCGCCGTTCGACGGCGTCATCGGCGAACGGTTCGTGAACGTGGGTGAGTACGTGCAGCCGCCCACCCGGGTGGCCAGCGTGTTCGCGGTCAACCCCGTGCGCATCAGCTTGAGCGTGCCGGAGCCCGCCGTCTCGATGGTCAAAGAAGGCCAGACGCTGCTGCTGCAGGTCTCGTCGTACCCGGGCCGCGACTTCCCCGCGACGGTGCGTTTTGTTTCCCCCGCGCTGCGCCCCAACACCCGCGACCTGATCATCGAGGCCACGGCGAAGAACGACGACGGCTCGTTGCGCCCCGGCATGTTCGCCACCGGGAAGATTGCCGTGGGTGAAGCCGAGCAGCCCACCGTGCCCATCTCGGCCATCAAGGTCGAAGGCACCGTGCGCCGCCTCTACCTCGCCCGCAACGGCCAGGCCTTCGAGGTGGTGGTGCAGACGGGCGTCGAAAAAGACGGCCGCATCGCGGTGATGGAGCCGCTCGCCGCCGGTGAGAAGGTCATCCTCACGCCGCCCCCGGGGCTGCGTGACGGCTCTTCGATTCAGTAACGAGAAAGTACGAGACCAACCCCATGCAATGGCTCGCTGAGTTGTGTGTGAAGCGCCCCGTCTTCGCGACGGTGCTTTCACTCGTCATCCTGGTCGTCGGTGGTGTGTTCTACCGGCAGCTGGGCGTCGATCAGTTCCCCAAGATCGACTTCCCCGTCGTGGTCGTGACCACCATCCAGCCGGGCACCTCGCCGGCCGACATGGAGCGCGAGATCTCCGACAAGATCGAAGGCGCGGTCAACACCATCAGCGGCATCGACGAGCTGCGCAGCACCTCGGCCGAAGGCGTCAGCCAGGTCGTCATTCAGTTCCTGCTCGAGAAGAACGTCGACGTCGCTTCGCAAGAAGTGCAGCAGAAGGTGAACACCGTGCTGGCCGAGCTGCCCCGCGGCATCGACCCGCCGGTGGTGCAGAAGATCGAGCCCGACGCGCAGCCGGTGTTGTTCATTGCTTTACGTGCACCGGGCAAGACCGTGCGTGAAGTGACCGACGTGGCCGACCGCATCGTTCGCCGCCGCCTGGAGTCGGTCAACGGCGTCGGCAAGGCCGTGCTCATCGGTGGCCGCAAGCGCCAGATCGACGTGTTGGTCGACCCGGTGAAGCTGCGCGCGCTGGGCATCTCCCCGCTCGAGGTGGGCGCGGCGATCAACGCGCAGAACATCACGCTGCCCGGAGGCCGGGTGGACACCAGCCGCGACTACCTCACCCTGCGCGTCAACGGCCGGGTCGAGTCGGTCGACGAGCTGCGGGCCCTCATCGTGCGCGACATCAACGGCCGCGCGATTCGCCTCGACGAGCTGTCCGAGGTGGTCGACGGCGTTCAAGACGCCGACACCGGCGCGTTGTGGAACGGCGAACGCACCGTGCTGCTGTCGTTGAGCAAGCAGTCAGGCACCAACACGGTGGCAGTGGTCGACGCCATCAGGGAGCGCATGGTCGACGTGCAGAAGGAGCTGCCCAACGGCTACGCCCTCGAGGTGCAGCGTGACGGCTCGGCCGTGGTGCGCACCGGCACCGAAGCGGTCACCGAACACTTGATCCTCGGTGCGATCTTCGCGGCCATCATCGTGATGCTCTTCCTGGGCAACCTGCGCAGCACCGTCATCGCGGCGCTCGCCATTCCCACGTCGATCATCGGCACCTTCGCGCTGATGAAGTTGCAGGGCTACACGCTCAACTCCATCACCCTGCTCGCGCTCGCCCTGGCGGTGGGCATCGTGATCGACGACGCCATCGTGGTGCTCGAGAACATCTTCAGGTTCATCGAAGAGAAGGGCATGGACCCCAGGCAGGCCGCCATCGAGGGCACCCGCGAGATCGGCACTGCCGTCATCGCGACCACGCTCTCGCTCATCGCGGTGTTCTTGCCCATCGCGTTCGTGGCCGGCATCCCCGGGCGTTTCCTGGGCAGCTTCGGCATCACCATGTCGTTCGCGATCGCCGTGTCGCTCTTCGTGTCTTTCACGCTGACCCCCAGCCTCGCTTCACGCTGGCTCAAGGCGAAGGTGCCGGGCGACCACTCCCGCTCGACGCTCGAGCGCGTGACCGACGTGTTCTACCGCCCGCTGGAGCGCACCTACGTGAGCCTGCTCACCTACGTGATGAAGCACCGCTGGATCATCGTGCTCGCCTCGGTCGCCTCGCTGGTGGCCATGGTGCCCCTGGCGGCCAAGGCCAAGAAGGGCTTCTTGCCCGTCGACGACCGCGCCCAGTTCGAGGTGGTGGTGCGCCTGCCTGAAGGCCGCTCGGTGCCTGCGACCGAGCTGGTGGGCGAGCGCGTGGCCCGCATCATTCGCGACATGCCCGAGGTGACCGCCACCCTGGTCACCATCGGCGACGACGCCGCGAAGACGCCGAACCTGGCGCGCATCTACGTGAAGCTGCTGCCTCCCGACAAACGGGAGATCTCCCAGAACGATCTGAAGAACGTGGTGCGCAACAAGATTCTCCCCACGCTCCCGCCCGAGCTGAAGGTCACCATCGCCGACGTGAACGAGTTCGGCGGCGGTCAGGCGACGCAGCGCGTGCAGTACATTCTCGCGGGGCCCGACCTCGACGTGCTCACGGCCGCCTCGCCGCGCATCATCGATCGCATCAAACAGATCCCCGGTGCGGTCGACGTCGAATCGACGCTCGTGCTCGGCAAGCCTGAGCTCGGCGTGTACGTCGATCGCAGCCGCGCGGCCGACCTCGGCGTGCAGATCGTCGACGTGGCCCAGGCGCTCCAATACCTGGTGGCCGGCCAGAAGGTCTCCACCTACTCGGAGCACGGCGAGCAGTACGAAGTGCGCCTGCGCGCCACTCCGGAATACCGCAGCAGCGAAGACGCGCTCCGGTTGATCACGGTGCCCAGCAAGAAGCTGGGGCTGGTGACGCTGGCCGACGTGGTGCAGATCAAGACCGGCTCGAGCCCGTCGTCGATTCTGCGCTACCAGCGGGAGCGCCAGGTGACCTTCCTGGCCAACGCCGGCCCGGGGGCTTCTGATGGCACCATCGGTGATGCGGTGAAGGCGGTGCTCGACGACGAGGTGCCGAAGCTGGGCAAGGGCTACGCGATCAAAGCCCAGGGCCAGACCAAGCTGATGCGCGAGACGGGCATCAGCTTCATCCTCGGGCTCCTGGCGAGCTTCGTGTTCATGTACTTGATCCTCGCAGCGCAGTTCGAGTCATGGCTGCACCCGGTCACGATCCTCATCTCGCTGCCGCTGACGCTGCCCTACGCCATCGCCTCGGTCATCCTGTTCGACCAGGCGCTCGACCTGTACAGCTTCCTCGGCATCTTCGTGCTCTTCGGCGTCGTGAAGAAGAACGCGATTCTGCAGATCGACCACACCAACGGGGTGCGCGAGAAAGACTCCGACGCGGTGGAGCACGCGCTCGACGAGGCCTTCAAGCAGAAGACCGAAACCGGGCGGCGCAACACGCTGCACGAGCTGCTCGACACGAAGCTCGGCCGGGAGCGCCTCGAGACCGCGCTCGCCAAGGCCAACTTCAGCAACTTCGCTTCGGTGGAGAAGTACACCCGCAAGGCCGCGCGGCTCAGCGCGATCCTTCAGGCGAACAAAGACCGTCTGCGGCCGATTCTGA
>JANODF010000511.1:0-2281 GCA_031412555.1 Archangium sp.
GGCGGGAGAGCACGAGGACCTCGTCGTCGTCTGGCTCTGGTCCGCTCGGAAGGGGGTGTTCTCGCACGCGACGGCGCTGACCTTGCACGGCCTGTCGAACGTGATCGCCGAACAGCACGAACTCACGTTGCCCAGCCGCCAAGAAGGTCGGCGACTCAAGCTTCCTCCGGGCGTCCGCCTGCACTTTGCAGATGTCGCGAAGTCGGACCGTGTCGCCATCGGGCCCATCTGGGCGACTTCGGTCGAGCGAACGCTGGCCGACTGCGCCGCAGCCGGAGTGAGTGAAGAGATTCTGCGAGATGCTCGCGATGACGCCAAACGAAGGGGTCTCCTTTCGTGAAACGGTATCGCACCGCGGAGGCCTTCTGGCAGGCCCTCGAGGGGCGCCTTCGGCAGGTCGACCCCGCGAAACCGCTCGCGCAGAAGAGACAGCTCCTCTCGTTCGAGCGCTTCCTCGAGAGAATCCGGCAGCTCCGGCCGGGCACGATTCTCAAAGGCGGCTTGGGGCTTCGACTCCGTGACCCGCGGGCACGAGCGACGCGCGACGTCGACATTCTGCTCAGTGGCGATGCGGAACCCGACGGAGCGCTCCTCACTGCCGCGGGTCGACTCGATCTCGAGGACTTCCTTTCATTCAGGGTTCAGCTCAGCCGTGGCCTGGTCGGAACAAAGGGCAACCAGTACCATTCGAAATGCATGCTCGGCGGGAAGCTCTTCGCCGAGTTCGGGGTCGACGCGGCGGCACCGGCGCCCATGGTCGGCGAAGTCAGCGCGATCCCCGGTTGTGACTGGCTCTCCTTCATCGGCATTCCGCCACCGACCTTCGACGTCTATCCGCTTGCGACACAGATCGCCGAGAAGCTCCACGCGCTCACGGTGCCGCGAACGACGCCGAACACGCGCGACAAAGACCTGCCGGATCTGGCAATTCTCGCACGGTTGAGCGACGCGATTGAGGCGGCGACGCTGCGGTCAGCGTGTGACGTGATCTTTCGTCATCGCGCGACACACGCTCTTCCCACTCGTATCGACGTGGTGCCGGCCGAGTGGGCGAAGCCGTATGCGCGCCTTGTCGAGGCTCACGATCTTCAGTGGCGCACCTTCGAGGACGTTCAAATTGCCGTGCGCCTCTTCCTCGAGCCCGTCTTGAGCGGGGAGGCGACCGGCTCCTGGTCCACCGCAGCGTGGAAATGGCGTTGACCGTGCTCGTCACTTCTCTTGCGTGAAGAGGTGACACCCGACGCACTGCGTAGGAGGCGTGGGATGGCTGGCCGGCGGGAGACGCCGGTGACAGCTCACGCAGGCCGAAGGGCCGCGGCTGGGTTCAGGCGTGTGCGCGGCGTGACAGGTCTTGCACTCGCGGTGTTTCTGCACGGCGTGCAACCCCGGCAGCGGGGCGGAGGTGGGGGAGAGGTGGCAGCTGGTGCAGGTGGCGATCACCTTCGCCGAGTGGCTGGCGTGGCAGCTGGCGCACTCCGGGTGTTTCTTCTGCGGCGGCACCTTGTCTTCGTGGCAGCTCAGACACGCCCTGGGCGCTTCGTTGTCGGCGTGCGGCAGGCCCGCGTGGCACTGATTGCAGTCGGCATGGCCTTTGTTCTGTTTCGCCGCCAGCACCTGGTCTTCGTGACACGTCACGCACAAGACCTCGCGTTTCGGCTTGCCGCCGTGGGGCGGGTGGCAGCTGTCGCAGCTCAAGGTGGCCGCGTGCACCACGTGACCGTTGAGCTCGGGCTCCTGGTGACAGCTCAGGCACGGCACCGCCACGGGGCCCGGTTCAGCGGGGTGCGCCACGTGACAACCGGTGCAGGTCTGACCTTCGGCCGAAGCGGGGTGCTTCAAGGTGGCGGAGATCTTCTGGTGACACGACACGCAGGCTTTGGGCTGCGCCATCGGTTGATGCGGTTGGTGACAGGTGTCGCACTTCGCATGCGAATCGGGCGCGAGCACCAGGCGTTTCTCGTGACAACTGCTGCACGGCTTCACCGCGTTCTTCTGGAAGGTGTGTGGCGTGTGGCAGGTGCCGCAGCCCGCGTGACCGTCGGGGAAGAGCGCCTGCGGTGAGACGCGCGCGGCCAGCGTCATGTCCGCCTTGGCGTGACAGGTCAGACACTGCTGGCTGGCCACCGGGGCCTTCGAGTGCGGCGGGTGACAATTCATGCAGGTCTGCGCGACCGTGTCGCCCTTCGCCCCGTGAACCAGCGTGACGGCGTGGCAGCTGGTGCAGTCGGCGGGCGCGGTGAACGGCACGTCATGAGGGCGGTGGCAGCTGTCGCAGCGCTCC
>JANODF010000512.1:0-6580 GCA_031412555.1 Archangium sp.
CGGGTGATCTCGGAGCGCTCTTCGACCGCGGTGAAGCGGCCGTCGGCTTGACGTTCAGCCACGAGCAACAACACCGAGTTCGTCCCCACATCGATTGCGGCGTAACGGTTCACGGGCTGCAGGTTAGTACGACAACGAAAAGGCACGCAGGGCATTGGTCAGCGCTGTGAGATCACCCGGCCGAACATGCCGCTGCATGGAGATGCGCAGCAGGGTCTTCCCCTCGAAAGGCATCACCGGCACCTCGATGCGGAAGTCTTCGAACAGCCGGTCGCCTGGATCCTGAGGCAGCACGATGGTGGCCATCGAACCGAGCAGCTCCGGAGGGCAGGGGAGGGGTTGTGGAACAGCTTCGAGCAGCGTGGTGCGCGCCGCGACGAGTTCGGCGTGATTGAGGGCCATCAACGCGGGCCAGCCGCCGGGGAGCAGCGACCCCATGAAGTCGAGCGCGGTGGGAATGCAGAGCAGCGCGGTGGGATCCTGCGTGCCCACCCAGTCGAACTCGAGCTGAAAGCGGGATCGGTCAATGCGCGTGGAGTTGGCTCCGTGGCTGATCACCGGGGGGCGGATCTTCGGCTGCCAATCGCGGCGCACGTGGAGGAACGCGGCGCCCTTCGGAGCGCAGACCCACTTGTGCAGGTTGCCGGTGGTGAAGCTGGCGCCCGTGGCGTCGAGTGACAGCGGGATGTGGCCAGGGGCGTGGGCCGCGTCGACGAGTACCGGAATGCCGCGCGCCTCCAGGTCTTTCACCAACTCGGCGATGGGGAAGACGAGCGCGGTGGGGCTGGTGATTTGATCGAGCAGCACCAGGCGGGTCTTCGGCGTCACGGCGTTCAGCACTGAGCTGACGAGCGAGGCCGGGTTCTCCACCGGGAAGGGGATGTGCGCGACCACGACCTTCGCGCCCGTGCGTTCGGCCACGTAGCGCAGCACGTTGGTGCACGCGTTGTAGCCGTGGTTGGTGGTGAGCAGCTCGTCGCCCGGCTGGAAGTCGAGCGAGCGGAGCACCGCGTTCACGCCGGTGGTGGCGTTGTTGATGAGGGCGAGGTCTTCGGCCTTCGCTCCGACGAAGGTCGCGAGACGGGTGCGAGATTCGTCGAGTAGCGGTGGAAGTTCACGCACCATGAAGCGCACGGGCTCGGCTTCGAGGCGGTCTCTGAACTCACGTTGCATTTCGAGCACGACCCGAGGCGTCGCTCCGAAGCTGCCGTGATTGAGAAAGTGGACCGAGTCGTCGAGCTGCCAGTGGTGACGCATGAACCCATCTTGCCCCCTCTCCCTGCGAGTGCGGGGAGAGTGAGGGGCCGTCGGTGCTCCCTACAGACTCAAATCAAACGCGAGGTGCGTCTCGTCAAAACCCAACCCGCGAAAGAACCCCAGCACCGCGTCATCGGTCTTCGCGATGCGCACGCGCAACACCGTGCACCTGGCAACGCGAGCCCGCCGGCTCATCTCCAGCACCAGCTGCCGGCCGACGCCTTGGTGCCGGTGGTTCGGATCGGTCACCAACGCCAGAATCTCGGCCTCGCCCGCGTACAACCTCAACACCGCGACGCCGAGCAACTCATCGCCCTCCTGCGCGATCAGCACCGTGCCTTCACGCAGCGAAGCGCCGCACAGCGACAACAACGACTCCGCCTTCTCATTCACTGCTTCCCGCACCGAGGTGCGCTGACCGCGTCTGAACATGACGAGGCTTCGCAGTGCAGGAGCGGAGCCGATCTAGAGTCGCGGCGAGATGACCACACCCGCTGCGCTCCACCAGACGATGCACGGCTTCTACATCTCTCGCAGGTGGAAGCCGTTCGCCTCGCGACGAAGTTCTCCGCGGTCTGGTCGCTGCGCTCACTGGCCACGGAGCACGAGTTGGTGGCGCAGCTGTGTGAAGTCGAAGCGAAGCGCCCCGGTGGTGCGGCGCGAATGCACCTGTTTCCTCTGACGGGTGCGTAGCGAGTTACGCAGTCCGTGACGCGATGTGTCGGTCGGCTTCGCTTGCCTGTGCGACGACTCCGCCGATATTCGGAACCCGCGTCGTTCTCTCTCTGAAAAGGCCGGTCCTCTCATGGTTCAAGCGCACTCTCGTATCTACGGCTCCGGCTTCGTCACGGGCGAAGTCCTGGTGCCCAACGAGCGGCTGACGCTCATCTGCGACACCACCTCGGAGTGGATCAAAGAGCGCTCCGGCATCGAGCAGCGCTACTTCGTGAACGAGGGCACGGGCACCAGCGATCTCGCGGTCGACGCGGCGAAGAAGGCGCTCGACGACGCGGGTTGGAAGGCCAGCGAGGTCGACTACATCGTGGTCGCCACCATGACGCCCGACTACTACTTCCCCGGCGTGGGCAGCCTGGTGCAGGCCAAGCTCGGCATCGGCAACATCCCCGCCCTCGACATCCGCCAGCAGTGCTCTGGTTTCATCTACGGCCTGCAGCTGTGCGACGCGTTGGTGCGCGCCGGTGCGGCCAAGAAGATCCTCTTCATCGGCGCTGAGATTCACTCGGGCTTCATGCCCTGGAGCAAGCACGCCTGGGACGTGGTGATGGGCCGCTCGAACGAGCCGGTCACCCAGCAGGAGCGCGATTGGAACTCGAAGTTCCGCCACCTCACGGTGCTCTTCGGCGACGCGGCGGGCGCGGTGTGCATCGCCCCCACCGACAATCCTGACCGCGGCCTGCTGGGCTTCTCGCTGCACTCCGACGGCAAGGACTTCGAGAGCCTCTACGTGCCCTCAGCCGGCTTCAAGTACCGCCCGTACTTCAGCGCTGAGCACGTCGCCGAAGGCCGGTTCGTGCCCGTGATGGAAGGCCGCAACGTCTTCAAGATGGCGGTCACCAAGATGCCTGAGGCGGTGCACGAGACGCTCGCCAAGTGCGAGCTCAAGCTCGACGACGTGAAGCTGCTCATTCCGCATCAGGCCAACCTGCGCATCAGTGAAGGTGTGCAGAAGCAGCTCAAGCTGCCCGACGAGCGGATGTACAACAACATCCAGCGCTACGGGAACACGACGGCCGCGACGATCCCCATCGCGTACGACGAGTGCCGCAAGAGCGGCCTCATCAAGCGGGGCGACCTGGTCGGCTTCTGCGGCCTGGGCGCCGGCTTCCACTGGGGCTCCGCGCTGATGCGGGAGTGAGGAGCGACGGCCCCTCACCCCGACCCTCTCCCCGGCGGGGAGAGGGAGAACTCAGTTCGCCCAGTCAGGCGTGGTGACGTCGCCCTTCTCCATCGGGAGGGCCATCTGGTTGTTGCCGTCGAAGGTCATCACGTAGAGCCCCCGGCCACCGCCGCGGTTCGAGGTGAACATGATCAGCCGGCCATTCGGTGAGAACACCGGCTCTTCATTGCCCGACGCGTCCTGGGTGAGGCGGGCGACTTTGTTGTTTTCAACGTTCACGGTGAACAAGTCGAAGGCGTTGCGCTCGTCGCGCGCGGTGAAGGCGATCAGATCGCCACGCGGGCTCCACGAAGGCGTCGTGTTGTAGTTGCCCTGGAAGGTGATGCGCTTGGCGCCCGAACCATCCGCACCCATCGTGTAGATCTGCGGGTTGCCTGCGCGGTTCGAGACGAAGGCGATCTTCTTCCCATCAGGCGACCAGGTCGGGCTCGTGTTGAGGAAGAACTTCGTGTCGGTGAGCTTGGTGATGTTCGAGCCGTCTGCGTTCGCCACGAAGATCTCCGCGTTCTCGCCTTCGGAGACCGACACCGCCACGCGCTTGCCGTCGGGTGAGAACGCCGCGCCGGTGACCATGCTGCCCTTGGCGATCAACTGGCTGGGCTCGCCGCCCTTCGCGACGAAGAGGAACGGCTTCTTGCTGCGGTACGAGGTGAACGCCACGCCGCCGCCCGGCACCAGCGCAGGCAACACGTTGACGTCGCCGTTGGTGATGCGCTGCGCGTTCTTGCCATCCCAATCAGAGACGTACACGTCGCGGCCCGAGGCCGACTTGCGCGTGAACGTGAGGCGGGTCTCGAAGGGGCCGGTCTCTCGGGTGAAGTGTTTGTAGACCGCGTTGGCCAGCTTGTGGGCGAGGCGGCGGGCGTCTTTGCTGGGCACCGACTCGCTCACCTTGAGCTCTTCCCGGCCGGCCGCCACGCCGAACAGGCGCAGGTCAGCGCGCAGGTTGGCGCCATCGGTGGAGAGCTGGGTCTTCACCAGCGACTCGGCGCCCACGTCGGTCCAGCGCTGGAACTGAATGGTCGAGGCGGTCACGCCTTCCTTCGCGTCAGCCAGGAAGCTCTTGCGATCGAGCACCTGGAAAAGGCCACAGGCGGCGAAGTCGAAAGCGAGCGCGGCATCGAACTCAGCGCTGGCCGTCTTGGATCCTTCGTCTTGGGTGAGGGGCGCTGCGACAGCCAGCGGCATGGGCCGGAAGTTGGCGCCTGAGATCTCGATGACGGGGCGCTGCGCGAGAGCAACGGTGGGGACCAGCACCAGCAGAGCGATGCGAGAGAACATGCACGACCTCTTCGTTCAGGTGAAGCGACCACTTTACGGAGTGAACACGATGGCGACACCGCTCTTCTTCAGGGAGTCGCGCAAATGTTCAGGAGGCGCCGAGAACGGAGCGGCCTTCTTGACCGCACCGATCACTGCGGAATCGAACTGCTCGTTGCCGGAAGGTTTGGTGAGGCTGACGTCCATCAGCTCGCCGCCAGCACCGATGCGCAGCGCCACTTCTGCGCGCAATCGCCTGCGTTCAGCCTCATCGATGGTGTTCGAGACGTCGTAGTTGCGTTTGACCACCGCGTTGAGCAGGCCGAAGTACTTCTCGCCCTCCTGCTTGGCGGAATCGCCATCGACGTCGCCGTCGAGCTGGCCTTCGAGTTCTTCGGCGACCTTGCCCTGCTTGCCGCTCTTGGCGAAGGCGTCGAACAAGCTCTTCTTCGCGTCTTTGGCGCCGTCCTTCTTGTCGGCCTTCTCGGGCTTGGCGTCCTTGGTGGGGATCTTGATCGCGGTGTCCACCTTGGGCGGGGCAGGCGTGGCCACGGCGACCTCTTCGACCTTGGGCGCGGGCGGGGGCGCTTCTTCTTCTTTGCGCGGCAGGAGCTTGTCGTCGCGCGGTTTTCCCAGGCGTACCAGCGAGGCCTTGATGGGCGTCTGCGTCAGGTCGACCTTGGGCCCGGCGAACAACCAGCCGACCACCAGCCACAGCACCACCGCGAGCACGTGCCCAGCCACCGACACCGCCACGAACATGGGCAGCGGGGTGGGGCGGTCGTGCAGCAGGCTCTGGGCGGCAGCAGTCACTTCTTCTTGTCCTTTTCCTTCGACGGCTTGGAGGCCCCCATCGGGTCCGTGATCATGCCCACATTCGTGACGCCCGCGCGCTGGGCAGCGGCCATCACGTCGACCACCAGGCCATACGGAAGATCACGATCGGCGTGCAGGTACATCTCCTTCTCCGACTGCGCCTTGGCGTTGGTGCGCAGCTTCTCTTCGAAGTCGGCCAGGGTCACCTCGGCTTCCCCGATGTACACGCGCTTGGCGATGTCGATGGAGACCACCAGCTTCTTCTCGTCGGCCTCCACGGGCGCCGCTTTCGTCTCGGGAAGACTGACCTTCACGCCCTGCTGAATGAGCGGCGTGGTGACCATGAAGATGATCAAGAGCACCAGCATCACGTCGACCATCGGCGTGACGTTGATCTCACTGAGAGTCGCCCGTCCGCCGCCTTTGCCTGCTGACATGCCCACGGGTCACCTCACTTGAAAAAGTGGCGCTTCACGATGTTCAGGAAGTCGTTGGAGAAGTTCGACATCTCGGTGTCGAAGATCTTGATGCGCGAGACATACGAGTTGTACGCGATCACCGCGGGGATGGCGGCGAACAGGCCCGCGGCCGTGGCCAGCAGCGCGTTGCCGATGGGCGCGGCGACGGTGGTGATGGTGGCGTTGCCCTTCTCGGCGATCTCGTTGAAGGCGCCCAGAATGCCCATCACGGTGCCGAACAGCCCCACGAACGGCGCTGTGCTGCCCACCGTGCCCAGGAACGGAACGTGGGCCTCGAGGGTGGTGATCTCGGCCAGCGCCGCGCGGCTCAACGAGCGCTCGACGTTCTCGATACCACCCAGCTTCTCGCTCATGGCCGCTTCGGTGCCGCCCTTCTGCTGGGCGAGCTTGGAGAGCTCTTCGTAGCCCGCACGAAACACCCGGCTCAGCGGTGACGACTCGAGCTGTTGGGAGGCGGTGTAGATGGCGTCGAGCCGCGACGCTTTCCAGAACGTGTCGAGGAAGGCCACCGACTCGGAGCGCGCTTTGCGAAGCTGCATCGACTTCATGCCGATGAGGGCCCAGCTGTAGGCCGACGCGCCGGCGAGAACGATGAGAACCATCAGCTCGACGCCTGACGCGCTCTTGAGCACGTCGACGTAATTGATCGAGGCAAGCATGGGGGAGCGGCGTAACATCCCTGTCGCAGTGCAGCAAGAAACAACCCTGTGGAATCAGGGAGTTAACGTGCCTCCCTGAATAGGGAAGCATGGGTAACGTACAATCCGCCGACTCCGTTCCGGCAAGCCCCACCAACGAGGACACCATGACTGCGCATTCCCGGTTTTTGAGCAGCATCATCGCCGCCGCC
>JANODF010000513.1:0-8776 GCA_031412555.1 Archangium sp.
CGGAAGTAGCCGGTGGTCGTCTCCCGGTTGGGGTTCGCCGTGCCGTTGAGCTGCGCGGTGGTGGAGGTGATCAACGTCGTCGCGTCGGTGGTGACCGTGGGCGCTGCGGGCGTGATGAAGGAGAGCACGGCTCCGAAGCCGGTGCCCACCAGGTTCGAGGCGAGCGCGCAGTAATAATAGGTCGCGCCCGGGGTGAGCCCGCTGACGCTCTGACCCCAGCCGCCCGCGGTGGTGCCAGCGCCCAGGTTGGTGCCGCCGCTCACGGGGGCGCGGGTGCCGAAGCTGTCGTTGCACGAGCCGGGATCCGTCAAGGCGTAACGGAACCAGCCGCTGCTCGAGCCGCCGTTGGGGTTGGCCACGCCGTTGAGCTGAACGCTGGTGCCGGCGAGGAAGCTCACCGGGCTGGTGGTGACGGTGGGCGTGTTGGGAACGAGGAAGTTGCCCACGCCGCCGACCGAGGTGCCGATGACGTTGCTGGCCAGCGCGCAGTAATAATAGGTCGTGCCCGGCACCAGGCCGGTGAGGTCTTCATCGAAGCCGATGCCGGTGTTGCCCGCACCCAGCGCGGTGCCGCCGGTCGCAGGGGCCCGCGTGCCGAAGGTGTCGTTGCAGGTGCCAGGGTCGGTGCTGCTGTAGCGGAACCAACCGGTCGCCGCATCGCCACGCGGGTTGGCCGAACCGTTGAGGCGCGCGGTGCTGCCGGTGATCAACGTGGTCGAACCGGTGGTGACGAGCGGCGCGGTGGGCGGCGTGGTGAAGCTCGACAAGGTGCCCAGCGTGGTGCCCACCGAGTTCGAGCCGATGGCGCAGAAGTAATAGGTGGTGCCCGGGGTGAGGCCGCCGATGGCCAGCGAGTAGTTCACTGGTGCTGCGCCCGCGAAGAGGTTGGTGCCGCCGCTGACGGGAACGCGCGTGCCGAAGAAGTCGGTGCACATGCCGGGGTTCACGTTGCTGTAGCGGAACCACCCGGTGGTGGTGGCGCTGTTGGGGTTGCCGCTGCCGTTGAGCGTGGCGGTGAGCGCGGTCACCGGGGCCGCGGTGAGCGTGGTCATCGCGGGCGCGGCGGGGGTGAAGAACGAGAGCACCGCTCCGAAGCCGGTGCCCACCGAGTTGCTGGCGATGGCGCAGAAATAATAGGTCGCGCCGGGGGTGAGGCCGCTGAGGTTCTCCGCGAAGCCCACCTGGGTGGTGCCCGAGCCCAGGCCCGTGCCGCTGCTGGTGCGCGCGCGCGTGCCGAAGGTGTCGTTGCAGGTGCCGGGGTCGACCGTGCTGTAGCGGAAGTAGCCCGTGGTGGGCCCGAGGTTGGGATCCGCCGAGCCGTTGAGCGTGGCGAAGGTGCCGCCGATGCCCGCGGCCGCCTGGCTCAACACCACCGGCACGTCGTGCGTGGTGAAGGTGCTCACGTTGCCGACGGTGGTGCCCACCGAGTTCGCGGCGATGGCACAGAAGAAATAGACGGTGCCCGGCGTGAGGCCGGTGAGCGCCGTGGTGAACGCGATGTCCGTATTGCCGGCACCCAGCGCCACGCCCCCGCTCGCCGGAGCGCGCGTGCCGAAGGTGTCGTCGCAGGTGGTGGGGTTCACCGTCGAGTAACGGAACCAGCCGGTGCTGGCGTCACCACGCGGGCGACCGAGCCCGTTGAGCGTGGCCGCGTTGCCGGAGATGGACGAGACGCCGTTGGTGGTGACGAAGGGCGCGGTCGGCGGGGTGGTGAAGCTCTGCAACGAGCCGAAGCCGGTGCCCACCGAGTTGCTCGCGATGGCGCAGTAGAAATAGGTGGTGCCCGGGTTCAGCCCCGTGGTGGCCCACGAGAAGTTCACGCTGCTGCTGCCCGCGCCGAGGTTGGTGCCGCCGCTCGACGGCACCCGCGCGCCGAAGCTGTCGTTGCAGGTGCCCGGGTTGCTGGTGGCGTACCGAACCCAGCTGGTGGTGGTGGCCCCGTTGGGAATGGCCGAGCCGGTCATGGTGACGGACTGCGCTTGCAGCAGGAGCACCCCGCCGGTGGTCACCGCGGGCAGGTCGGGGGTGGTGAAGGTGAGCACGCCGCCCAGGGTGGTGCCCTGCGAGTTGCTGGCGATGGCGCAGTAGTAATACGTGGTGCCCGGGCTCAGGCCGGTGGCGCTCAACGCGTACGAGCCCACGAAGCTGGCCGAACCGAGCGCCGTGCCGCTGGCCGCGGGGATGCGGGTGCCGAACACGTCGCTGCACGAGCCGGGGTTCGAGTTGCTGATGCGGAACCAGCCCAGGGTCGAAGCGCCGTTGGGGTTCACGTTGCCGTTGAGCTGGGCGGTGGTGCCGGTGACCAGGCTGGCGGCGGTGGTGGTGACGTCGGGCACGGCGACCAGGGTGGTGAACGAGAGCAGGTTGCCCGCGGTGGTGCCCACCGCGTTGGTGGAGAGCGCGCAGTAGTAATAGGTGGTGCCCGCGAGCAGGCCGGTGACGAACTCGGTGTAGACGACCGAACCGTTGCCGCCGCCCAGCGCCGTGCCGCCGGTGAGGGGGATGCGGGTGCCGAAGGTGTTGTTGCACGAGCCGGGGCTGGTGGTGCTGTAGCGGAAGAAGCCGGTGGCCGGCGAGCCGTTGGGCGTGGCCGAGCCGTTGAACGTCGCAGCGCTGCTGGTGACGCTGGTGGCCGCGGCGGTGGCCACGCTGGGCACCTGCGCCGGGGTGGTGAACGAGTTGATGGTGCCCAGGCCCGTGCCGCTGGCGTTCTGGGTGACCGCGCAGAAGAAGTAGGTGTTGCCCGGGAGGAGGCCGGTGGTGCTGACCGAGTACGGCGCGTTGGCAGCGCCGGCGCCCAACGAGGTGCCTCCGGTGCTGGGCACGCGGGTGCCGAAGACGTCGTCGCAGGTGCCGGGGTTGGTGGTGCTCAGGCGGAACCAGCCGGTGGTCGCTTCGCTGCCGGGGTTGCCCGAGCCGTTGAGCAACGCGGAGCTCGCGGTCACGCTCGTCGCGGCAGACGTGGTGGCGGTGGGGGCGATGGCGAAGGCGGCGGTGCTCGCGAGAGCAGCGATGAGGCGAAGAGCGCGGATCATGGGCGCGCGTCTAACCCCTGAGCCGGGGTGCTGTGTGCAAAACGAAGATCCCCTCTCCCTCCGGGAGAGGGTCAGGGTGAGGGCGCCCGAGATAACCCCCGGTGATCAGCCGTCATCTGTCGCAACGGCGTCTAGATCCGACCAGTCGTCCGAGGTAGCTCGAGCCCATGCGCACCGTCGCTCTTCTCCGAGGCCTCAACCTGGGCGCTCACAATCGCATCGGCATGAAGGACCTCGCCGCGGTCTTCGAAGGCGTGGGCTGCACGAAGGTGGAGACCTTCATTCAATCAGGCAACGTGCTGTTCGACGCGAGCGCCACGTTGCTGCGCAAAGTGCCGGCGCTGGTGGCCACCGCCTTGAACGTGCGGAAGATCGACTCACCGGTGGTGCTGCGGAGCGCGAAGGAGATGGCGGCGGTGCTGAAGAACAACCCGTTTCTGAAACGGGGTGAGGCACTCACCACGCTGCACGTGGGTTTTCTGCGGGAGAAGCCTGACGCTGCGTTGGTGAAGGCGCTCGATCCCCTGCGCTCAGCGCCCGATGAGTTTCAAGTGCTGGGGCGCGAGGTACCTGCACCTGCCGAACGGAGTGGGCCGCTCCAAGCTGACCAACGCCTGGTTCGACTCGAAGCTGAAAGGCGTGGTGACGGTGCGCAATTGGAACACGGTGTTGGAGCTCAACCGGTTGCTCGACGCATGAGAGCGCTGATCACCGTCACCGCGTTGCTGGCCGCGCAGGCGAATGCCGTCGACACGAAGGCGCTCATCTTGACGGGTGCAGGCAGTGAAGCGGCTGCGACGCCCTTGCTCGAGGCGGCGACGAAACGTGCGGCGGCGGCCACCGACGTGCTGCAGCTGGCGGCGGGATTTCCGAAGCTGGTGCAGAGCGACACCGTCAAAGGACTCAAGCCGGGTTTCTGGATCGTGCTCGCGGGGTTTTGCGAGAAGGACACGACGCTCGAGGCGCTCAAGGCACTCGACGCGGGGGCATACGTGAGGCTGGTGCAGGTGGACGGGCCCGCCTCCTGCCCGCGCGTGGCCGATGGCTGGTCGGTGACCACCGAGGAAGTGAAAGACGCGAACAAACGAACCTTGCGCGGCGTGCTCTTCACGAGCTCGGAGCGGGAGAGCGTGTGGAAGTTCTACGCGTCACTGCGGGAAAAATCAGGAGCGCTGATCAGCGAACGCGTGCTCGTGCAGGATCGAGATTCACCCTGCGTGTACGGCGGAGAAAGTGAGCTCGAGGCGAAGGGCGCCACGCTGGTGATCAAGAGCACCGACTGCGCGAAGCCTCGCGGCTGCCCGAACCCGGGCGCGGCCACGGTGAGCGTCACGCTGAATGCAGTTGATCAGACCATCGACGTCGCGGCGAAGGTGTTGAAGGATCCCGGCTACGAAGGCTGCCGCGGCGAGTAAGTCCTACCTCGCCCTGCGAAGCGGGGAGAGGTCGGTCCGAAGGACCGGGTGAGGGGCCCACCTGGACTAATGACCGTGGTCTGAGAGGCCACCGGTGTGCACGTGGTGATCATCGTGAGGCAGGTGGTGATCGCCGTCACTCGCCGACATGGCATGGCCCGAAGACGGCTCATCCACCCAGCTCTCCAGCGCATCCGCGAACCGGCCCCGCAGGTCCTCGACGATGAGCGAGGTGATCGCCTCACCCCGGTGCGCACGCACGAACCGAAGAATCCTCACCGCCAGGTGAACCAGGCCGACCAGCACCAGGGGCACCGCCGCGACCAGCAGGAGGAGCTTGATCATGGTCAGAAGCATGAGCCCCGACCGCGCCGGCGATCAACCCTGACACCCCGTTGTCACAGCCCCGGCGCCAGATGTCACCATGACCACTCACTTCGAGCTCGAGGCGCCCTTCGGCTACGCCCTTTCGGCAGCGGCCGACTTCTACGCAGGCTTCGCGCCCATGGGTGGCGCGGCCCTTCAGCGAGAGCGCAGACTCCAGCTCGCCTTCCGACTCGACCACTCGTTCGAAGCGGTCTCCGCCACGCTGAGCCAGCAAGACACCCGGCTGCGCGTGGAAGTGGAAGGCACGGAGAATCACACCGCGGTCACTGCCCAGCTCACCCGCATGCTCGGGCTCGATGCCGACGGCAAGGCATGGGCGGCAGTCGACGAAATCGATCCGGTGATGGGCGCGGTGAAGCAACACTTTCCCGGGTTCTTCACTGCGGGCTTTCCGTCACCGTATGAAGCGGGCGTCGGCGGCGTGTTGTCGCAGCGCAGCTCGGTGAAGCAGGCCGCGTCACTGCGCCGTCAGCTCTCGCAGGCGCAGGGTGATCAAGTGGGCGGACTGCAGGTGTTGCCTGCCCCTGATCAACTGCTGCGGGTGAAGTCATTCCCCGGCATCGCACCGCAGAAGCTCGAGGTGCTGCACGGGCTCGCTCGCGCCGCACTCGACGGCACCCTCGATGCGCAGCGTCTTCGCGCGATGCCCAAGGAGCAGGCATTGGAGGTGCTGCAAGAACTCCACGGCGTGGGCCCGTGGACGGCGTCGCACATGTTGATGCGAGGTGCCTCGCTGCAAGACGCTCTGCCCCTCGCCGAACCGCGGGTGTTGCGCGCCTTCGCCCTCGCCTACCAGCGCCCCGAAGCCGACTTCGTGCGCTGCGCGGAAGCGTGGCGGCCGTTCCGCATGTGGGCGTCGATCGCCCTGGTGCGCAACCTTCTTTCCCCCTCTCCCCGCGGGCGGGGAGAGGGTCGGGGTGAGGGGCCGCACCAGCACCAAGCTCCCGGCGGGACTCGAACCCGCACCGCACGACGTAAAGAAGGCTTTTTGGAAAACGCGCTTCCCCAGCGGAACCATCTCTGACCCCGCCAGGTGCATCCGCAACCCTGTGCCTTCACGCTTCACCCGCTCATCACCGACGCGGTAGCTGCTCGTCATGCGCCCTGCTCGGGGCCGGTATCCACGTTTTCCGGTGCGCTGCCGACTTGCGCCACGGGAGCCCGAACCCCGACGCGGCGCGCGCCCGACGCTGACGTCACTGGAGCGCGACGATGAAAATCAACGCCACGTAGAAGAGCAGGAACACCACGGTCAGCCCCATGCCCACCTGGTTCATCCACCGCCGCGAGCCGCCCCGGCCCGACTTGAGCTCGCGGATGTTCACGATGAAGCTGGCGATCATCACCAGCGGGTTGAGCGCGAAGATGCCCAGCGCCAGCCCCGCCTTCTGCATCCGGCTGGAGTCCTCTGCCGCGTGCACCTGCACCACTTGATCACGCAGCGCCCAGCACTTCGGGCACAGCGGCGGCGCGTCGGGGCGGGTGCGGCGCTCGCACTCCTTGCACACGAAGCTGCCGCAGCGCTGACAGGCCCAATCGGCCTTCACCCCGGCGTGGGTGGCGCACTCGCCGGTGACGGGTACGGCGATGCTCATGCGGCAGCCCGGCCGCCCGCGCTCAGGTGCGCCTGAATCAGGCGCTCGGCTTCGGGTGACGGCAACGTCAAGGTGACCGCCGCGTCGTCGATGAGCGTGGTGAACGGGTAGACCTTCCTCACGCGCATCGAGGTCACGACGATCGCGATGACGCCGCCCACGATGAGCGCCAGCATCAGCAAGGGACCCGCGTCACGCAGGTTGGCTGCCGCCGCGCCGCCGGCGAAGAACGCGAGCATGAGGCCGACGACTGCGAACGCCACGTTGCGGCGCGCGGCCTTCACTTCGTTCCACCCTTCTTCGCTGAAGGGCAACGTGCCCGTCGCGCTCTTCCGGAGGATCATGAAGAAGATCAAATACAGCACCGGAGCGATCGCGAAGACGGCGATCCACTTGGGGATGTACTGGAACTGCACCTTCTGAAACGTGACCTGCCCGGGTTGACCGGTGGCGACGCAGATGCGGGGCAGCGAGAACTCGTTGAGCTCGTTCTTCGGAATGACGATGGCCATGGGCGCGGCACCGTATCAGGCGCGGCGCCGCAGGGTCTTCCGCACGGGCTTCGCCATCTTCTTCGCCGGCAGCTCGCCCACGTACTCCAGCCCGCGTTGCACCCACTTCGCCAGGGCCGCGCGCGTCTTCAAGCCGGGCGCATCCACATAGACCATGCCGCTCGAAGGCCTGCCGGTGAAGTCCATCACCCGTGCGTGAGGCTGGGCCAGCGCGTCGGCGAACTTCTCCTTGCCGACGCGCACCATGAACGCCTCGCTGGTGAGCCCACAACACATGTGGCCGCTCACCATGAAGCACAGCCCACCGAACATCTTCCGCTCACTGACGTCGGTGCGGCTCGCCAGCACCTCGCGAAGTCGCGCCGCCAAACGTTCATCCCAGGCCATGCGCTGACGATACAAAGAAAAAGGGCCGTGACGTCGAACGCCACGGCCCTCGAATTGTTCGACCGGGAGGGTCGGCCTACTTGCCGGCGCGGTAGGTGGTGAACATCGCGTCCATGCGCGTGTCCTGGCCCACCGAGAACGTGTCCATGCAGGAGTCGTCCGTGTAATCCATGAAGTTGGTGATGGGGTCGTTGCCGGGGAAACGCGAACCCGTGCAGGTGTCGCGGCCGACCGGGCAGCCGTAGGCGGGCGACTTCTCCGCGGCGGTGTCAGCCACGCCGTCGCCGCCCGTGCTCTGGCGCGAGCAGCCGCCCTGGAACGTGTGGTACAGGCCCATCCAGTGGCCGACTTCGTGGGTCGCCGTGTCGCCCAGGTTGTAGGGCGCGGCCGAACCGCCGGGCATCGACGAGTACAGCAGCACCACGCCGTCCATCTTCGGCGACGAGTTGTAGCTCGAGGGGAAGGTGGCCCAGCCGAGCAGCCCGCCGCCCATGTTGTTGCTGTAGATGTTGAGGTCGTCGGCCGTGCCCTGGCGCAGCGCGTTCTTCATCTGCGTCTCAGCCGTGCCACCGCTCGCCGTGTACCAGGTCGCGTTGGTGGTGCGGTCGGTGGAGACGAGGTTGAACGACCAACCGGTCGACGCATACGCCGCGTTGAGCACGGAGATCTGGTTGGCGATCGCCTGATCGCTCACGTTGCCCTGCGTGCCGTTGTTGATCACATGGAAGTAGACGTTGATCACGCCGCCGGTCAGCCCCTGGCGCGTCACACCCAGCGCGGGATCTCTCAGGTGCGTCGCGATCTCGGTGTCGATGCGGAGCTTCTCGACGTCACTGGGCTCGATGGTGGAGCACCGCTCGAAGCCGGGCGCGAGCTGCACGGGCGAAAGCTCGTAACCGGGTTGTTCGATTTCAATCGGGTTCACCATCGAGCTGCAGGCGGCGGTCGACAGCGCGAGTGCGGCGATCAGGATCTTCTTCATGTGTGCTCCCTCCCAGGAGTGCCTTGCGCAGGGTGTGCGGAAAGCGCGCGAACCATACTGGGGGCACCTACGAGCACGTCGAGTACACACCTGCATTTTTCTGAAAATGAGTAGGACACTGTAGGTCTCCCTCTCCCTCTGGGAGAGGGTCGGGGTGAGGGCCTCAACGCAGCGCGCTGATCAGCTGCGCCGCTGCCGACTCGACATCCTCAGGCATCGTCTGACGCCCCATGGTCAACCGCACCGCCCCCAGCGCGAGCGCGGCGGGCACCTTCATCTCCAGCAGCACCTGCGGCGGTGACTCATGACCGTCGTGGCAAGCCGAACCCGTCGAGGCCGCGATGCCCGGCGTCTTCGCCAACAACGCCGCGCCGGTGGTACCGGGGAACAACGCGTACACCGTGTTGGGCAACCGCAGGCTCTTCTCACCCGCGATGATCAACCCGGGCACACCCGCCTTGAG
>JANODF010000514.1:0-3948 GCA_031412555.1 Archangium sp.
CCCCGTAACGTACCTGTTGCGCGATGAAGCGCCCTCAAGCGGAGCCGCAATGACCGAACAGCGCCAGGACGATCGCCAGCATCTCGAAGACACCTCGCTTTCCGTCGTGGATCTCGAGAGCGGGGTCGAGTTCGAAGGTGAAGGCAAGAACCTGTCGGGCCGCGGGCTGCTCTTTCACGCCGCGATGGAGCCCGTGGTCGGCGCCGACATGCAGGTCACGATGTCCGGCGCCAAGCCCCTCAACGCGAGCATCCGGGTGGTGCGTGTGCAGGCGAACGAAGGCGGCTTCGACGTGGCCGGCCGCATCACCCGCGCGCGCTGATCTCCTGGCGCTTTCGGATTTCCCGACCCAGCAGCGGACCACCCAGCGCCTTGCTGATGTAGCAGAGGTCTCCCGAGCCGGCGGTGAGGGGCAGCACGCTCCAGAAGAGCGCGGCGATGCCCCACCAGTGCTCCCGGTAGATGAGGCCAATGGCCAGGAAGCCGCAGCCGGCCACGACCCGGAAGACCCGGCCCGATTGACTGTTGATCCAGCTCGAGAACGCCGACCGATTGAAGCTCTGTTGCAGATTCATGGACGCTCCTCCCCGTTGGTTTCGTAACGTCCCACCAGACGCGGGGCCGCTCAGGAAGGACGGCGATTTCCGGGCGGAACATTCTTCCCGGTGGCCGACCCGGCGCGCGTCTTCGAGTTCTTCTTCCAGCCCGCTTTGTTGGTGAAGCTCTCGAAGCTGAGCTTGGTGAGGTAGTCGAACTCTTCGCCTGTCTTCAGCTCCCAGGCCTTCGGCGCGAGATACAGCAACGCCTCGAACTCGAGATTCGTCGGCATCTTCGCCGGGTTCTTCAGTGCGGTGTCGTAGTACTTCTTGCCGTTCAACAATGCGCAGCAGCGCAGGTAGAGAAAGTCGTCGGCCGAGATGTAGACGTCGCCGTCATCGGGGTCCCGCTCGCCCGCGTAGCTGTGGCGGCAGTGCTCGCGCGTATCGAGCGCGTGGAGCTTCTCGGTGAACAGGTCGTAGAAGGCTTCGATCTCCCGCTCCGGCTTCTGCGAGAGGGCTTTGATCGCGGGCGCCATCACCGCGTCGTCGTCTCCCGATTTCTTCCAGTTGAGCTTGCCGAGGATCTTCCAGAACTCCGTCTCGCCCAGCTTCGTCGCCGGCTTCCGCTTCGTGGCCATTCACGAAGTATCCACCGGGGGCCATTCAATCTGCACCTCCTCTGCGCCTCCCGTGTCATGCGGAGCATGAGACACCTGGTGGTCTGCCTGATCGTGTGCGCGCTTGCCGCTTGTTCTCCTGCCGGCACGGAGGGGCCCGCAGGTGCGAACGGCCAGCAGGGGCCGGCGGGCGCCACCGGTCCAATGGGCCCCGAAGGTGCGCCTGGTCCCATGGGAGCGACGGGTGCCATCGGCCCTGTGGGTCCCCAGGGAGCGAAGGGCGACACGGGAGATATGGGGGCGCAGGGACTCCAGGGTCCCGCGGGCGTGGTGACGGTGATCGACGGCGGCGTGGTGACCGGCCCCGCGGGCGCGTCGGTGGTGGTGACTCCGGTGAGCGCGGGCGCGGCGTGCCCCACCGGCGGCATTCGCGTCACGCAGCTCTCTGACGGCGGCATCGTCAACGTGTGCAACGGCGCCGTGGGTGCGACCGGCGCGGTGGGCCCGCAGGGTCTTCAGGGCGTGCCGGGCCGAGCCCTCGGCGCGACGTCGCTTCCGGCGATGAGCGCGCAGTGCGCGACGGGCGGGGTGTTGTTGCAGCTCCCCGACGCAGGCACGTTGGCGCTCTGCAACGGCGCGACAGGCAACACGGGCGCGACTGGCCTGCAGGGCCCCATCGGCTTGACCGGCCCCGCTGGAATCCAGGGACCGACCGGTGCGACGGGAAGCACGGGCGCGACCGGACCGACGGGTCTGCAAGGGCCCATCGGCCTGACCGGCCCTGCTGGAACACAGGGACCCACGGGTCCTGCGGGTGGCGCCGGGCCTGCGGGCCCGCAAGGTCCGACCGGCCCCGTCGGTCCTTCAGGGCCTGCGGGAGCGGTGCTCTTTCTCGACGGCGGCTCGGTGGTGTTCGCCGGTGACTTCGTCGAGTTCGCTGGTTTCACGTCCACCACGTACGCGGGCGACCTCGGCGGGCTCCCCGGAGCGAACAACAAGTGCGCGACCGAGTTTGCCGGCGCGTCGTTGTGCACCCGCGCTGACTACGACCTGGCCAACACCGGTGCAGCGGCCCCGGCGAGCGGCGCGTGGATCGACTTCGCGCGCGGGACTGACGGCACCCGCAGCAACGGCAGCTGCTACTACGGCGGCACGAACGAGCCGTGGAGCTACGGCGGGGCGTTCAGCAGCAACGGTGGCCAGCTGGGCGCGATGGTGACGTCTTACGGCAAGCACACCACGGCGACGTGCAACCTCACCAAGCCGATCGCCTGCTGCCGTGCTCCGGCGCGCATGATCTTCCGCGGGTTCACTGCGCTGACGTACACCGGCGATCTCGGCGGCATCCCCGGCGCGAACACCAAATGCGCGAGCGAGTTCCCCGGCGCGTCGTTGTGCACCCGGGCCGACTACGACCAGGCCAACACCTCGGCGGCGGCCCCCGCGAGCGGCGCGTGGATCGACTTCGCGCGCGGGACTGACGGCACCCGCAGCAACGGCAGCTGCTACTACGGCGGCACGAACGAGCCGTGGAGCTACGGCGGCGTGTTCAGCAGCAACGGTGGCCAGCTGGGCGCGATGGTGACGTCTTACGGCAAGCACACCACGGCGACCTGCAACCTGGTCAAGCCGGTGGCGTGCTGCTCCCGGCGCTGAGCGGCCTCGCGTCAGCCCTCATCGGGATCGCGCACCGTACTCATTGGATCTAGGGTCCGCTCCATGAAGCGAATCCTCCTGCTCTCCCTTCCGATCGCTCTCTTCGCCGCGTGCGGCCCTGCAGTGAAGAAGGGGTGCAAAGACACCGGCTGCAGCGCCGGAAGCGTGTGCAACCCGGTCACTGACGCGTGCGAGACGCTCAACATCGGCGGAGGCAGCGGCGGCGCACAAGGCGGCGGCACGGGCGGTGGCGCGATGGGCGGCGGCACCGGTGGTGGCGCGATGGGCGGCGGAGGAGGAGCAAGCACCACCGACGGCGGCGTCGATGCGGGCCAGATGGTGGTCGATCCTTTCGATGACGGCGGCGTCTTCGTGGCCGGCGACATCTGCACCTACGCGCTGCCCGTGGAGTTCGATGGCGGCACCACCACCACGGTGAGCGTCGACCTGGCCGCGGCGAGCAACCAGTACAAGGCGGTGTGCAACAATACGACCGGTGACGGCAACGACCTCGTGTTCGCCATCACCCTCAGTGAGCCGAAGGGGCTCATCGTCACGGCCACCAACACTTCCGCAAGCGGCCAGGATGGCGTGCTCGCGCTGGTGAACGCCCCCTGCGCGTCGTTCCAGCAGGCGGCCTGCACCGACAGCACCACCAGCGCCGAGGTGCTCACCCTGGAGCGGTTGCCCGCGGGCACCTGGTACGTGCTGTTGGAGAACTACGCCGACGATGCGGCCAATGACGGCACCTACGACGTGCAGTTCGAGCTCGTCGACCCGGTGGCGGGCCCGGCCAACGACCGCTGCAGCGCCGCGCAAGAGCTCACCTTCACCAACGGCACGGTGATGGTCAACGGCAGCACCGCGGGCGCCTTCAACGACACCGCTGGCCAGCCGCTCACCTGCAGCACGCAGTCGGCCCTCTCGCCTGAGGTCTTCTACACGTTCACCCTCACGCAGCCGCAAGACGTGGTGGTCACGGTGGATGCCTCGTCGACCTCGAATCTGTCGCCGGTCATCGCGCTCACCACCACCTGCGGCGTGGGCGGAGCAGCCCACCAGCTCGGCTGCGATCGATCTGCGGGCACCTTCAACGCACGCGGCGTTCCGGCCGGCACGTACTTCCTGGTGGTCGA
>JANODF010000515.1:0-7113 GCA_031412555.1 Archangium sp.
GACCGGTGGCGGCAACGCGACGGGTGGCGGCACAGCGACGGGTGGCGGCAACGCGACGGGTGGCGGCACCGCGACGGGGGGCGGCAACGCGACGGGTGGCGGCAGCGCGACGGGCGGCGGCACGGCGACCGGTGGGGGCGGGGGCTCGACGGCCGACGCAGGCGTCGTGGTGCGTTTCGTGGCGATCGGCGACACCGGCAAAGGCAATCCTGATCAGGCCCTGGTCGGCGCCTCCATCGGCACCGTCTGCGCGGCCCAGGGCTGCGACTTCGTGGTGCTGCTGGGCGACAACTTCTATCCGAGCGGGGTCAGCTCGACGACCGACTCGCAGTGGCAGACGGCCTTCGTCGCTCCCTACGCCACGGTGAACGCGCCCTTCTACGTGGCCCTCGGCAATCACGACTACGGCGGGGAGGGCCTCGGCTACGACTTCGCCAGGGGGCAGAACGAGATCGACTACTCCGCGGTGAACCCCAAGTGGCGCCTGCCCGCCTTCCACTACAAGTGGGCCATCGGCAACGTGGAGTTCTTCGTCGCCGACACCAACCGCTCGATGTTCGCCGCCGACAGCACCATGCGCTCCGACTTCGACACCTGGATTCCCGGCTCGAGCGCCTTGTGGAAGATCGTCTTCGCGCACCACCCCTACAAGTCGAACGGCAAACACGGCAACGCGGGCAGCTACGACGGGGTTCCGTTCATCCCGCTGGTCAATGGCGCGAACGTGAAGTCCTTCGTCGAGGCGCGGGTGTGCGGGCGCGCTGACTTCTACATCACGGGCCACGACCACAATAATCAGTGGATGCAGGACACCTGCTCGCGCTCGGGCTCCACGCTGCAGACCCAGCTGATCGTCTCGGGAGGGGCCGCCTCGACCACCCCGCTCGAGGGCAACAACCCCACGTATTACGAGAGCGATGAGCTGGGTTTTACGTACATCGTGATCAACGGCCGCAGCTTCACGGCCAGCTTCTACGATGCCCAGGGCGTTCAGCGGTTCACGCGCACTTTCACAAAGTGACGCGCACGACGACGCTTCATGAGGAAAGAAGTGATCAGTGTTACTTCAGGTGAATGCCCATCAACACCCGTCCGCTGAAGTTGTTGGTGATCGTCGCTGAAGCGGTGCTGCGGGATCGCCTGGTGGCTGAACTGAAGACCATCGGCGTTCCGGGTTGCACCCTCACCACCGCCATGAGCTGGGCCCGCGAGGGGCTCGGCTCAGGTGAGTTCGAAGGGCCCTCGGTGCGCCTGGAGGTGGTCGCTTCCGTCGAAGCGGTCGACGCCATCCTCGTCGCGTTGTCGGAGAAGTACTTCGCCACCTGGTCGATCATGGCGTGGGTGACCGACGTGCAGGTGGTGCGCCCGGAGAAGTATGCAGTGACGCCGGGCAAGTAGGCTGACGGCAACCGCGATCGGGGGACGCCTTGCTTTTTGAATCTGGGCCGCACGGAAAGAGCGAAGCGCGCTTTCGCCTCGCGGCGGGCGCAGCGCAGGCCATGGTCTACGACCTCGAGGTCCAGACCTTGCGCGTGCACGAGATGGCGGGCGTGCGAGAGCTGCTGGGTCACGCCCCGGGCGAAGTCGAGCTGACGCTCCAGTGGTGGGATGAGCAGATCTTCCCCGAAGATCACGCCCGCTGCCGTGCGTCCTTCGAAAAGCTGCAAGCAGGAGGCGAAGACTCGCAGGTGCTCCGGTACCGCGTTCGCCATCGCGATGGGCATCTGCTCTGGGTCGAAGATCGCAGCACCGCGCTGCGAGACGGCACCGGGCGGCTGGTTCGGGTGGTGGGCAGCCTGGTGAGCATCGACGCTCAGGTGAAAGCCGAAGAGGCGTTGAAGAATGAACGCGAACTCTTTCGGGCCAGCACCCGGCGCTTCGAACTCGCCCTGGAGAGCTCACGCGTCGTCGTCTTCAACCAGGATCTCGAGCTGCGCTACACGTGGATCCACAACCCCGCGCTGGGGTTCCAGGCCTCGGAGGTCATCGGCAAACAGGATCGCGACCTCTTCGAGCGGCGCTCCGACGCCGAGATGATCGAGGCGCTCAAGCGAGAGGTGATTCGAAGCGGCACTGGCTGCCGCCGCGAGGTGACGGTCTACGCGAACGGTGCAGAACGCCGTTACGACCTGCGCGTCGAGCCGCTGCTCGATGACGCGACGGCCATCACCGGAGTCACCTGCACAGCGATCGACGTCACGGATCAAAGGGCGGTGGAGGAGGCCTTGCGCGCGGCGCTCCAGAAGGCCGAGGCCGCCGTGCAGGCGCGCGATGAGATCATGGCGCTCGTCTCGCACGACCTGAAGAGCCCGCTCGCTTCGCTGATGATGGGGGTCGAGGTCATCCGCGGTCACCTGAAGCTGAGCCCCGAGCTGGTGCACGCCGACCTCCAGCGGATGTCGCGGCAGATCTCGGTGTTGGACAGGTTGATCGACGAGATGCTCGACGTGGTGCGCGTGCGGGGTGGGCAGTCGCTGGAGTTGGAGCGCACCAGTACCAACCTCGTGGCCGTGGTGCGAACGCTGGTGGAAGAGCACGCACAGATCTTCCCCCATCATCGCTTTGAGGTGACGGCGCCCGAAATGCTCGAGGGTTGGTGGGACGCCGAGCGGCTGGCGCGCGTCATCACCAATCTGCTGAGCAACGCCACCAAGTACAGCCCGCGAGGCGGCCTCGTTCACCTCACGCTCGAGCAGCGCCCGGGGCCCTCAGGGCCGGTGGCCGTTCTCGAGGTCAGCGATGAGGGCATCGGCGTTCCCCTGGCAGATCGACCCCGCATCTTCGATTGGTATGCGCGGGGGACCAACGTGGCCCACGGCCTGATTCGTGGCCTGGGCATCGGCCTCGCGGGCGCGCGCCAGATCGTTCAGCAGCACGGCGGCTCGATCTCCGTCGACAGCGAAGAAGGCAAAGGCTCGACCTTCGTGGTGCAGCTGCCGCTGCGCTGAGCCCCTCACTTCTTCTTGAAGTCGCCCGCCACCACCGCGTCGCCGAACCGCTCGTAGTTCGCCAGCCACGCCGCCGCGTTCATCACGTAGCGGCCCGTGCCGGCGGAGTCCCACTTGTTGCTCAGCCGCGTGAAGCCGCCATCGACCAGCAGCCGCTTGTGGTTCGCTTCGAACGCGGCGGTGACCAGGTTGCCCGCCGAGCCGTAGATGACCGGCGTCATCGCGCCCGCGGGTTTGACCGTGGCGACCGTGATGCCTTCGTAGATGTTCTCCACGCCGGTGCTCAGCAGGTGCTCGCGCGCCACGCCCGCCTGGCCCGGACCTTCCGAGCGGCCCACCACCTTGTCGCCATAGAGGTCACCCTTCACGCGCGCGTCGATGAGCATCGAGGCCAGCGAGTCTGCGTCGGCGTTGCAGGGATCGTTGTCGCCCCACAGGTACACGCCGTGGCCCGCGTCGAAGAAGCGCTTCACCGCCGCCTGGTGTTCCTTGCTCAGGTGCACCCGATCGTCACAGCTGGAGATGATCCAGAACTGGTTCGACTTCTCGAGGCCGGCCTTGAACTCGGCCAGCGCAGGCACCTCCTGGTAGCGCACCACCGAGAAGCCTTTGCGCTTGATGGCCTCGGCCGCCCGGCTGAAGTCTTGCCGGTAGAGGTCGACCACGAAGACGGTCTGCCCGCTGAAAGCGCCATCGACGGCGAGGTCGTACTGGGCGCCCGCCGCGTTGCCGTACCCGTCGCGGGGCGCTTCACGCACCTCGGTCTCCAGGTATTTCTTGCCGTCTTTGGTCACGCGCTCGACCTGCACCGAGGCGGGTGCGGGGGCGTTGTGGCCGGCGCCGCGGTTGTATTGCGCGAAAGCAGGCAGCGAGCACAGCAGGGTCAAGAAGGTCAGGCGCATGGGAGCTCAGGTGGGTGTGGGTGGAATCCCCTCAAACGTGCGGTGGGCGGTGTCGATCTACCGGCGCGTTGGGGTTAGCCTCTGTCCCGTCATGCCGAACGACCCGGACGATCCGTACGACGACGATCAGCCACAGGCGCCCCAGGACCTCTTCCCGTTCGACGAGATGTCGACGGGTGTGACCTCATCGCTCCTGCGTCGCGCCAACGTGATCACCGGTGCGCCTCCAACCCAGTTCGCCCAGCCCGACCCCGCGCTCAAACCGATGACCGGAGCGCAGCTGGCCTTTCGCCCTTCCGCCCCGCCGCGCCCGGCCGCCCAGAAACCGACCACCGGCACCCCGCCCGCCTCCAAACCCGGCACCGGAGCGCACGCGGCCTTCAAGCCCACCACCGGCGTGCAGCCCGCCTTCACGCCCACCAGCGGCACGCACCCCGCCGTCAAACGCAGCGGCACGGGCACCAACACCTTCGCCGCCTTCAAGCCGTCGGTCGACCCCATGCCGCGCGACGAAGAAGAAGAGCCGCCGGTGTTCGACCCGGAGCGGTTGCAGGCCCAGATTCGCGCGATGTCGATGACTGACTCCGCGCTGGGCCGCTCGGTGAAGTCGCAGAAACCCAACAAGGCGCCCAGCAGCTCGGCTGACGACACCTTCGTGAAGACCAAGATGAAGCAGGCCGAAGCGAAGGTGCCTGACTTCGATCTCGACGAAGACCTGGGCTGACTCGAATCATGAAACCCGGTGTGCCGCTGGAACCCGGCGTGGTGCAGCAGGTGCTCGGCGCCTGGGTGCTCGCTGAACGCCGTGAACCGGGCGAAGTCGAGGTGACGTTGGGCGAGGCCGAACGGGCGCTGTTGGCCGAGATGCCCTGGCCGCTGCGCCGCTGTGAGTGGCTCGCCGGCCGGCGGGTGGCCAAGCGGCTCTTGCAGCAGGCGATGGGCTTTGAGCCGTCGCGCACCCAGGTGCTCCCGCTCGAATCGGGTGCGCCGCGGGTGTCGTTCGACGGCGTGCCGCGCACCGACCTGGTGATCAACCTGAGCCACACCAAGGGCTGGGCGGTGGCCGCGGTAGCGCCTTCGCGGGTGGGCATCGACGTGTGTGACGACGTCGACGGTGAGCGCATCGCCCGCATCGCGCGGCGGGTGTTCTCGGAAGGTGAAGCCGAAGCGTGCGGCGCGTTCGCCAGCCGGGAAACGCAGGCCGCGGTGTGGGCGCTCAAAGAAGCAGGCCTCAAGCTGTTCATCGGGGGCGTGTTCGACCCGGGGGCGCGCGCGATTCGGGTGGAGTCACTCACTCCACCCCGCGTGGTGGCTCAGCCCCCGATGCAGGTGGCGCTGCTGCGCTTGCCTGATGCGGCGCTCGCCGTCTCCCGCGACGCCTGAAGTTCTCCCTCTCCCCCCCGCGGGGAGAGGGTCGGGGTGAGGGGCCGTCACTCTCTCTTCCGCCAGAAACTGGACGAGCAACAGCCCTGTGCCACTTTGTGGCGCATGACGACGCGCCGCCAGACGCTCCGCCGCACCCTGCGCCTCCCGCTCTCTTTGGGGCGCCGCCTTCCTGCTCTCTCCGCCGACGTCTCCCGTGGCGGTTTTCAGGCTGAGCTGCCGCAGGTGTTCCTGCCGGGCTCGAAGGTGCACGGCTTCTTCCTGGTGGGCGAAAAGGAAGTCGCCTTTCGTGGCACGGTGGCCTGGGCCGAAGCGGGCAACCCCCAGCTCTCGCTCTACAGCCGCATCGGCGTGGCGTTCGACGCGCTTCCCGAAGGTCTCTCGGGCGTGCTGGCCGCGCAGGATCGCCGGCCCAAGAAGCTCAAGCCGCGCGCGAAAAAGTGAACTGAAGTAAGCCGCTGCGCGTGACGCCTCCCCGGCGAAATCCCAACAAACGCCTGCAGACCTTGACCCTCGCGGTCACGGTGGCGCTGGCGGTGGCGCTGGGCGGCATCATGTACCTGTCGCTGACGAGCCTGCCGTACCTGGCGACGTCTCCGACCACCGACCCCTCGTTCGGCGCGCTCAACGCGTGTCTGCTCGGCGCGGTGCCCGAGCGGCTGGGCTTTGCGGTGAGCCGTGATGGCGCCAGCGTGGCGGCGTGGTCGCCCCGGCAGTTGGTGGTGTGCGCGGGGACTCCGCCGGTCGCGACGTTGTTTCCCCGCAGCGCGATCACCCAGGCCACCTGGGATGGTGAAGGCGGTTTGTGGATCGCCTCGGGCGGTTTCGATGGCGGGGCCAGCGCCTTGTTGCGGCTGGAGAACGGGGAGTTCGTCGAGCGTGGGGTGTTCGCGCCGGCCGCGTTGGTGGGCACCGCGAAGGGCGTGGTGGGGCTCGAGCCGTCGGGTCAGTTGATCGCGCTGTCGGCTGCGGGAGAGGTGTCGGCCACCCGGGCGCTGCCGACTTCCCGCAACGTTCACCTGCAGGTCAGTGGTGATGGAGCGTTGGTGGCGTTGTACGGCGGCGGCCGCTTCGCGGTGGTCGACGCGGTGACCCTGGAGTCCACGCCAGCGGAAGCGCCCTGCCCCGTGAAGAACGTCTGGTGGCGGGCGGGTGTGCCGTTGCTGCTGGTGGAGTGCGTCGATCTCGCGCTCGAGATCAACGCGCTCGATTCGCACAGCGCGCTGGCCGAGCCGAGGCGCCGAATTCCCGCCACGTTGGTGGGAGCACAGGGCCTCTACATCCAGAGCTGCGACGTGTTGCCCTGCACGGTGGAAGCGCCTCGCTAGCTCAAAGGAAGTTCACGACTCCATCGCATCGGAGCCAGGTCCACGCCCGCGGTGCGGTGCAACATCACGTACCCCGCATACAACACGCTGGTCATCACCGCGTCGGCCAGGAACCGGTCGACGAAATCGGTGAGGAACTCGTGAGGAAAGCGAGGCACCGAGAGCATCTCGAAGACCACCGCGATGATCGACTCGAGAACGATCATCGGCACGAAGGCCACCGCGATCGCGCACGAGCCTAAGCCCAGACACAACCACACGCGGCCGCGCACGATCGACTCCGAGGCCTCGAGCGCGTCGCGATCACGTGACCGCAGCACCGCGATGCTGCTGAACATGATCATGGTGGACTTCCAGAACGCCGGCACCAGCAGCAGCAGCGCGAACCCGAAGATGATGAGGCCCGAGCGAAAGCGCACCCCGACCGCGCGGGTCCAGTTCTGCATGCCTTCATTGAACGCACCGCCGAGCGAGAGCGTGCGGCCCTGACCCCGAGCGATGAGCAGCGCCAGCATGGCCTGCGCGCCGATGATGCCGACCAGGAACTCGTAG
>JANODF010000516.1:0-6438 GCA_031412555.1 Archangium sp.
GCACGCCGACGACCTTCGAGTAGCCGTGGAAGCCGAAGCGAAAGCCGTTGATCACCTCGTCGAACACCAGCAGCGCGCCGTGCTCTGCGGTCAGCTCACGCAGGCGCTTCAAGAACCGCGGCTCTTGAACCAACAGGCCGTTGTTGGCGGGCAACGGCTCGATGAACGCGGCCGCGAGCTGAGGGCCGTTCTCGCGGAAGACCTGCTCGAGCGCTTCGATGTCGCCCAGCGGGGCAACCAACGTGTCGTGCGCCACCGTGACGCCCTCGCTCTCGGCGAGGCCCAGGGTCACCACGCCGCTACCGGCCTTCACCATCATCGCGTCGGCGTGCCCGTGGTAGCAGCCCGAGAACTTGAGCAGCAACTTCCTGCCCGTGTGAGCCCGCGCGAGGCGGATGGCGGTGAGCACCGCTTCGGTGCCGCTCACCACGAAACGAACCCGGTCGGCCGGTGCGAACGCCTCGAGCACCAGCTCTGCCATCGCGAGCTCGTTGCGATGACAGGTGCCGAACGCGAGCCCGTCTTTCGCGGTGCGAATGACCGCTTCGATCACCGCCGGGTGCGCGTGACCCAGAATGTTCGGGCCCCAGGCCATGCAGAAGTCGAGGTACTTGCGCCCGTCTTCATCGAACATCCACGCGCCTTCACCGCGCGACATGTAGCGAGGCGTGCCGCCGACGCTGCCGAAGGCGCGCACGGGGCTGGAGACACCACCGGGCATCAACGTGCGTGCGCGGGAAAAGAGACGCTCAGATGCGCCGGGCGAGCCAGTCATTGGATTCCTCTCGTGAAGTGGTGAGTTCTTCGAGGCGCGCTGCCAGCCACGCCGTATCGGGCCGTTCGGACATCATCACGGTTTGCCGCTTCCAGCCGGTCTCAGTTGCGAGGCCCAGCGAGGCGCGGCCGTCTGCGATGTAACAGCCAAAGGGCGTGGTGCAGCCGCCTTCGAGAATCCGCAAGAAGTCGCGCTCGGTGTTCACGGCGTACGCGGTCGGCTCGTGATGAAGGGCGCGCAACAACCCGAGCACCTCGGCGTCATCGGTGCGGCACTGCACGGCCACGGCGCCCTGCCCGGGCGCGCACTGCCAGCGCAGCGGGTTGAGACGGAACACGGCCAGCCCGTCGAGGGGCAGCTGCAACCGCGAGACGCCTGCTTCCGCGAGGAGGATCGCGTCGTAGAGCCCGTCGCGCAGCTTGCCGACCCGGGTGGGCACGTTGCCACGCAGGGGTAACGAGAGGGTCTGGGGGGCGAAGTGTTGGAGCATCGCCTCGCGGCGCAACGAGCTCGAGCCCACCTTGCTGCCGGCCTTGAGCGGCACGAGGCCCTGCTCGTCGACCGACTCCAGGCGGGCGATCAACACGTCGGCGGCCGCGGCGCGCTCGAGCACGGCGCCGAGCACCAGGCCCGTGGGCATGCGGGTGGGCAGATCTTTGAGCGAGTGCACCGCCCAGTCGATCTCCTTCGCGCGCAAGGCTGACTCGAGCTCCTCGGTGAAGAAGCCCTTCTCGAGCTTGCCGGCCAGCTTCTCGGCCTGGCTGGTGTCGCCCTTGGTGGTGATGATCCGCTCGGTGATGCCGACGCCCGTGGTGGAAAGCAGCGAGCTGACGTGGCGGGTCTGCCAGAGCGCGAGCGCCGAACCACGCGTTCCGACCGTGTAGTGCCTCATGAAGCCTCTCGGGTTTTCTTCAAAAGTTGATGGGTAAAGGCGCCCACGGCCTGGCGCACGCGACGCGCCTGTTTCGCCGGAATGCCTGCCAGAAGCTGGGGCAACTGTTCGTTCAAGAAGGTGAAACGCTCCGCGTCGATGGCGGCGAGCGCGCTGGCGGGAGCGGGGGCGGCGAGCTCGCTGGTCAGCGTGGTGCTCGCGGTGTTGACGAGCTCACCCAGGCGTTCCCGATCGACTTCGCTCAGGTGCAGCTCAGGCCGCGCGAGCAACGTGTCGAGACCGACCGTGATCCACCCCGGTGCCGACTCGAGCTGTGGCGGCGAGCCTGCATCGATGACGATGCCCTGCTTGCGACGCGTCGGCAGGGTGAGCCACGGCGTCGCAGCGCCCGTACAGAGCACCACGGCGTCGAACGAGTTCACCTGCGAGAACATGGTGTCCATCGACTGGCGGGTCCAGGTGCTGACCTCCCAGCCGGGCACGGCTTTCAAGCTGCGCTCCATCGCCTGGCCGAACTCGCCGCGGCCGAGCACCGCGATGGTCTTCACCGACCGCTCGTGCAGCACTTCACGCACCAACGACTGCACGCCGAGGGAAGGTGCGCCCGGCACTTCATCGCGCCGGCTGCGAATGAGGCGCTCCACGTGTTTCCACACGCGGTGCAGACGGCCATCGGAGACGCCGGTGCTGCGCGCGAGCTCGAACGCCTTGAGCACCTGGCGACCGACGGCGCCTTCACCTTCGGCGACCGAGTCGAGACCCACCACCACGCGCAGCAGGTAGTGCACAGCCGCGGTACCGGCGCGCACCTGAATCAGCTCGGGCGCGACGTCGGGCAGGCGCGAAGCGAGCGCGCCCCGAAGCAGGCTGCCGGCCCACTCCGGTTGATCGGAGGTGATGATCCACTCGGTGCGCGAGCAGGTCGTCACGCACGCAGCGCCCGAGACGTAGCCCGCCTGCCGCAGCGACGCGATCGGCTCCAAGTCCGCAGCGAGCGCCGCGAACTGAGACCGCACCACGGTGTTCGCCGCCCGCCACGACACGCCGACGACGGCCAGAGGAGGACTCATGCGCTCACCAGGCTCTCGACATGACCCGCAACCTTCCTCTCCCCCGCGGGGGAGAGGGCTGACACGGATTCCGCCGCCGCAAAACCGCTGTTGATCGCGTCCTTCATCGCGGCGCCCCCGAAATAGCTCCCAGCCAGCGTCACGCGCGCATCGAGCGAAGAACGAAGTCGAGCGACCTGCGCCGCATGACCCACCGCCGGCTGAAACACCGCGCGAGGCCACCGCACGACTTGCATCACCTGCCCCACGGTTCCTCCCGTCAGTCGATTCAGGTCGCCCCGAAACCCAGCGAGCAATTCACCATCACTGAGCGCCGCCCGCGAGGGGTTGAGTGCGCCGCCGATGAAGGTGGAGAACCTGCGAGGCGACTCTTCCAACAAATCTGCGATGAAGAGGGTGCCCAGCGCGAAGAGCTCTTCGACCGGGGCCGCCAGATAGCCAAACCCGAGCGGCAGCCGCGAATCACCGGGCACCTGCTCCACCCACTGCAGCAAGGTCATGGGGGCGTAGGCGAACTCCGACAACACACTCGCGGCGGCAGGCAATGCCCGGCCCAGCAGGCGAGCAGCGACGTCGGCTTCGGTGGCGATCACCACGGACGCCGCGCGAAACTCCACCGGCTCGTTCCGCCGGCGGCCCTTCAACGTCACGCCCTGTGAGTCGAGGCTCAGTGAATCGAGCTCGGTCTCGAGTGAACACGACAACCGCTGCGCCGCGCGCTCACCCACCACGCCGAAGCCTTTGGCGAACGTGTACAGCCCCGCGCGCGAACCCGGCTCGGGGGTCTTCATCGCCTTGAGTGCGCCCTTGATGACGCTGCCGTATTCCTTTTCGGCCGTGACCAGCGCGGGCATGCAGGCCTCCGCCGAGAGCGCGCGCAGGTCGCCCGCGAAGATGCCCGTCATCACCGCGGCCAGAAAATGGTCGACCGTCTTCTGACCGAAACGCCGCACCAGCAACGACTCGAGCGACTCGTCACCCGCGTCGTCGCGGGGAGGCGAAGGCCACATGAACTCCTTCGCCAGCGACCACTTGTCACCCAGCGTCAGCGCGCCGGTGCTGAGAACACTGAGGGGACTGGGGCGAAGCCCGCGCAGTTTCCCACCGCGCACGATGAAGCGGCTCGCCGACGCAGGGCGCAGCCGGGTGGCGTCTTCGGTGAGCCCGAGCAGCTCGAGCAGCCGCCAAAACGCCGGATGCCGGCCGTTGAAGCTGGTGGGCCCGGTGGGAAAAGAACCCAGCGACGTCTCGGTGGAGCCCGCCTTGCCGCCGAGCTGCGCGGCACGTTCCACCAACAACACCCGACGGCCGAGGCGGTGCAGCTCGAGCGCCGCGGTGATGCCCGCGAGGCCGCCGCCCACCACCAGCACGTCGAGGTGCTCAGCCATTTCGTGCAACCTCGTCGCAGAGCGCCGCGACGGTGTCAGGGTTCGTGTCTTTGTGAATGCCGTGGCCCAGGTTGACGATGCAGCGCTTGGCGTCGTCGGTCTCGCGCATCACGCTCAGCAGCGACCTGGTGGCCGCCACGGTGGGCTCGGCGCCGGCCAGCAGGAGCGCGGGATCGAGGTTGCCCTGCAGCACGTGCCGCGGGTAGCGGGCGCGCGCTTCACGCCAATCCGCCCGCCAGTCGAGCGAGAAGCCATCGACGTTGGCCTCACCGAGCACCGGGAGCAGGTGCTGGCCGCCACGGACGAACAGCATCACGTTGCGGCCCTTCTTCCGCAGCGGCTCGGTGATGCGGCGGATCGCCGGCAGGCAGAAGCGCACGTAGTCTTCGCGATCGAGCAGGCCGCCCCAGGTATCGAAGAGCTGCACGGTGTCGGCGCCGGCTTCGCACTGCGCGTCGAGATATTCGGCGGTGACGTCGGCGAGCGTGGCGAGCGCCTTCTCAGCGAGCGCCGGTTGCTGGTGCAGCATCACGCGCGCCTTGAGGAAGTCGTCGCTGCCGCCGCCTTCGGTGCAGTACGCGAAGAGCGTGAAAGGAGCGCCCGCGAAGCCGAAGAGCCCGTAGCGGTTGGCGAGCGCCGCCTTGAGGTGCTTCACCGCGTTGGCCACGAAGCCCATGCGCGCGGCGGCGCCTTCCACCTTCCACGCGGCGAGATCCGCCGAGGTGGAGAGCGTGCGTGCGAGCTGAGGCCCTTCACCTGCACCGAAGGTGACGCCGAGGCCCAGCGCTTCAGGCACCACCAGGATGTCGGAGAACACGATGGCCGCGTCGAGCTTGAAACGGGCAAGCGGCTCGAGCGCGACGCGGGTGGTCAGCTCGGGCGAGTGACACAGCTCCCAGAAGCCCGCAGTTTTTCGGACCGCGCGGTAATCAGGAAGATAGCGGCCGGCCTGGCGCATCAGCCACACCGGCGGCCGGTCGACGGGAGAACCAGACAACGCTGCGAGGAATCGTTCGCGGGAGTCCATGAGGTTGAGGATGAATGCAATGCCATGTGGGGGGCCGTGTCACAACTCCGTCATGCAGCCAGGCGGGTGGGCCCAAAGCCTGCGAGATCCCTCTTCGTGGCGACCACGTGGCTGCTCACGAGAGAAAACGATGAACCGCGTGCAGACGCGATCGTGGTTCCGTGCGTCGAAACCAGACTCCTCGAGTGGCCCTTCCCCCTTTCCCCCGCGGCGGAGAGGGTCGGGGTGAGGGGGTGCGAACTCACGCTCTTCACGAGCCCGCGAGCAGTCGCTGCGTGGGCGGCCACGAAGCCGCAACTCGACAAGGTCGCAGCGGTTGGTCCGGCCACGTCATCTGCGCTCGAAAAATGTGGCGTCACACCCGACCTCACGGCCGAAGGCGGCGTGGTCGCGCTCGCTCACGCCATCCGCGCCTGGTGCAGTTTCCCCGTTCACTTCCGCTACCCCACCAGCAACGCAGGCCTCGACTCGCCCGAACAGGCTGAGGCGATCGACCTGCTCTCCGGTATCGGCAAGGTCGATCGCCAGGTCGCTTACGAAGTGACTGCGCCCGCGGGTCTGCGCGAGTCGCTCGAGGGCGCCACGAAAGGCGACTGGGCCATCTCGTTCGCCAGCCCGTCGGCGGTGCACCACTTCTTCGCCGCCCGCCCGGTCATCACCAGCGCGCCGAAAGAAGCCGCCTGCCTGGGCGCGTCCACCGTGCGCGCGTGGAATAATGGTCGCCCGAAAGACTGGCCCGAAGCCTCCCCTCTCACCGAAAAGGTCGCGTCATGAACCCGAATCTCCCCGTTCGCCTCCGCCGGCTGCGCTCGACGCCTTCCATTCGCGCGATGTTCTCCGAGACGCAGGTCAGTTTGCGCCAGCTGGTGCAGCCCTACTTCGTGGTGCCCGGCAAAGGCGTGAAGCAGGAGACCCGCCCCGGCTACGGCCTGTGGCAGGTCTCGCCCGACGTGCTGCGTGAAGAGATCGGCCTGCTCGCAAAAGCGGGCGCGGGCGGCGTGATGTTGTTCGGCGTGCCCGAACAGAAACGTGATGACGGCAAAGGTCTCGACGTGCAGCTCGAGCCGCTGCGTCAGGCGATCCTCGAAGCGAAGTCAGCCGCGCCCGAACTGCCGTTGTTCGCCGACGTGTGCCTCTGCGCGTACACCACGCACGGTCACTGCGGCCTGGTGAAGGGCAACACCATCTTGAATGACGAGAGCGTGGTGGTGCTCACCGAGATGGCGGTGTTGCTCGCGAAGTGGGGCGTCGACTTCGTGTGCCCCAGCGACATGATGGACGGGCGC
>JANODF010000517.1:0-2091 GCA_031412555.1 Archangium sp.
GTTGCCTCGACAGCGAGTTCAGGACCGCGATCAGCGCAAAGCACAAGAGGACACTTCACCAGTTTTCCTCGCTGGGGGCCCATCCAAGTCTTGAGCACCGGCCCCTCAAGCCCCTCGAGGTCCATCAGCCCCATCGTGCGCGCCAATTCATGGTGAAGAATGGTCCACGCTCCTCCCGTGTCGACCATCGCGTAAAACTCTTGAGTGGCCCCTGGGGCACTCGGGCGCACCCGAGCGAAGACCTTGGCTGCCTCATCAGGGTGGCTGGGAAGTTCCTCAAGAACTGTGCATGAGGAACTCGCAAAAATGCGACCGTCCGAAAACTTAAGCATCACTCAGGGACCCAGTGGAGAGTGAGCCTCTCACCGGGCTTTAGTCGGCCGCGAAGTTCGTCGAGCTTCGGCGCAGAGTCGACAACAGAAGCGCCACGCAAAGCTACCCAGAGTCCCTTGAACTCGGCCGGGTCAAATTTCATTGGGGCTGAGTCCAATCGCGTTGGAGAGGGTTCTGCTCCGGGGGTGACAGTCACTTGAAGAAGTCGTCGGACGAACTCCAACCTGCCCGTCGAGAGACCCGTCGCAAGTACTGCTTCGAGAATCTTGCTCGCCTCACGGCCACGACCGGCGCGGATCAGGGAAGCGATCTGGTCCGAAAAATAGGCCGAGAGGACATCGGAGGGCTCTTGATGGGGTGCTTCCGATGCATTCCCGGACGAGTTCGAGGACGACGCGACCGGCAGGTAAGTCACACGAGCAAAATCCGTTCGTTCTTGTTGGCCTCTAAACGAGTAGCCGCTCCAACCCGGCGTTGAAGACAGGGTTCGAGGTTGCAGGAACCCGCCGGGCTGACGACCCAGACCAGACTGTTCGTTGAAGGTGTTCATGCCAGCGGTCCAGTTAACTCGACTCCGGTCAGTCGCTGCCACTGCCGCCAAAGTTCATCAAGCCGCTTTACTAGGGGCTCTTCGTCCTTCGCCCAGATGTTCGTAATGCTGAGAAAGGTGCCGTCTGGAAGGTGCGCAGACGGCTCGACCACATAGGAGGTCGCCATAATTGACGGGTCCCACGGTGCCGTGCCGTAGTTGAAGACGAATCCGGTGGAAGTGTGGCTGCCCAACGGCGGTGCGGGGGGCGATGGCGGCCGAATGGCTCCCTTGACGTGGACGGCCCACAGGGTGACTGCGGCGTTCGTGGTTCCTAGAAGAGGGTTGAGGTTCTTGACCAGCTGGTCGAAGAAGACCGCAGCCGTAACGCGGGCTGCTCGGCCCGCCCTGCCGCACTGAAGCTCGATCTGTTGGGGGGTAATCCTGGCGAGGATCTGGGTGTCAGGGAAAAAAGCCTCGATTCCTCGCTCGATGAGAACTGGAGCGTTGGTTTCAATCCGGAGTTGGTTGAACGCAAGGCCGAGCCCTTTGGCTGAGTCAACCGTTTGCGCGACGATTTGCCGAAGCACGGCGGGGTCCAAGAAGGAGGACCCAAACGGCTCGATTCTCGATCGAATAGTGAAATCGGAAACTTCTACTGCCATGGGTGTTCCCATGCCGCGACAGTAATGCAGCCCTCGTACCTGCCAACAAACCAATCTGTCGGGATCAGACGCCGATGATCAAGAAGATCGCGGCGACGAGGAAATCGAGAAGCAGACACCCCATGCAGGCCTCGACCACTCCAGTGGTCACCGCTTCACCCACTGCACTCGCGCCGCCTCGAGCGCGCAACCCGCGCAACGAAGCCGCCACGGGAATGAACGCCCCGCACACGATCGCCTTCACCACCGCGCACGCCACGTCACCCGGATCGACCATCGCGGGATCCATGAACGCGCGGCCATCGGCCCCGAACACGTAGCTGACGGTGAGCACCGCCGAGGCCGTGGCGAAAAACGTCCCCACCACGGTCAGCAGCGGCAGGGTCAACGTCGAAGCGATGATTCGGGGGGCCACCAGCTCAGCCAGCGGATCCGCGGCCGACAACTCCAGCGCCTCGATCTGCTCGTTGACCGACATCGCGCCCAGCTCGGCCGAGGTCGACGCCGCCTGACGCGAGGCCGCCAGCAGCGCCGTCAACATCGGAGCGAACTCCCGCAGGATCA
>JANODF010000518.1:0-39967 GCA_031412555.1 Archangium sp.
GAGTACGACAACGAGGAGACACCATGACCGTCCGACTGAGAGATGCGGCGCAGAAGCTACGAGAAGCCGTCGAAGGCGGGGCCAGTGAGTCCGATGTCATTCAGATGCTGCACGCCCTCGCCGCGCAACCGGAGGCGCCCATTCGGGCGGCAGGCGAGGATGACCGCCCGCTAGTGACGCGCATCGTGCAGGCGCTCCCTGAGCAGCCGCCAACGGCATACGCAGGATGGGCACGCTACAAGAACGAGTGTGCCGACTTCGTGGATCGGCTGCGCGCAGCACTGCCTAATGAGCCCGTCGCGCAACCGGAGGCGCCCACCACCCCGAACTGCGCCACGGACTGCCGCTACGTTTGCCAGCAGCCGGACGGGTTCGGTTCTTGCGGCAAGCCGCGTGTTCGGCCGGAGGCGCCCACCCCCAGCGCGGAGCCGGTAGACCGGATGATTAGCTACACGCACGTCACAGGCGGCCACCGATTCCGCCAACGTCTTGCCGACCCGTTGCCGGGCTGGGCTTACGACGTGCGCGAGGAAATGCCAGCCGCTCCCGCTGCGGGGGAGCGGACACTACTCTATCCCGAACAGGATCACATGGCGCTGGGCGACTACTACCTGCGACACGTTGACGCAATGACCAGCGAGGGCTTGCACGCGAAGTCCGACATCGCCGCACAGCTTGCGGGGCGCGACCGGGAAATTGATCGACTGTCGAATGGCTGGCGCGCCAAGAACGTGAGCACTCTGGAGACGGCACTCGCCACCCTCACCCAAGAGCCGGCCAGGCAGGAGGTGAGCGACGACCTTTGCGATCGAGCAGTAGCGCAGGCGAAGCATCAAACTGCGCTGGCCTACGGGCACGCAGACGCATCGCATCTGAACTGCGATCTTGACGACCTGCCCAGCCTTGGCCGGAACATCGCCCGCGCCGCCATCGCTTTGGCCCGCGCATCCCAGTCCGCAGAGGCGGGGGTGAGCGACGAGCAGTTGCTGCAGCACGTAGCCAGCAACTGGAACAACAACGAAGAGGTGTACGAGTTTGGCCGCGCCGAGATGGTGAATGTGCTTCGTGCGGCTGGCCGCGCATCCCAGTCCGCAGAGGCGGGGGTGAGCGCGACCCTTGAGCGCGCCCGATTTGAAGCCTGGGCTTCGGACAACCTTTACAGCGTGAGCTACGTACTCAATGCCGTTGGTGACGATGACGGGCCGGTCTACAAAGACTCGCGCACTCATGCGGCATGGTGGGCTTGGCAGGCCCGCGCTACCAGGGGCGCAGATTGAGCGCGTGGTGGCTCCTTCTCATTCCCATCATCGCCTTCCTGCTGTGGGTCGGCGCCATTTGCAACGACGACTGGAGATAACATGACCACTTTTACTCGATCCCTGACAGTCCGCCCCGCCTTCGACAAAGTGCATACAGACCCAACCAAGAACTACGGGGTCCACGGCTGCGACTTAGTCTTCCAGGTCGTCACGCCGGAGAAAGAAGGCCTCACCTACGTCGTCTTCACGAACTGGTTTCTCCCCCAGACCGAGGCCCGGTTGGAGCGGACTACAATGCACCGCAGCCTCTACAAACCGATCTCGGCCGGCTGCGACGGCCACTTCCACACCCCGCAATATGATGGCCAGTCGCCAGTGCCCGCCTGCCACATCACCGGCGGCGAGTGCTACTCCGACGGCACCTCCATTACCGACGACTTGTTCGGCATCCTCCTTGAGAAAGGTTCCGACGGCCTCTTTGAAGCGCTCGAGGCCCGATTCATCAGGTGGAAAAGCCGCACGATTCCTGAGGCGGGGGGTTGACCGGCGGGTAATCCCCGGCGATAATTCATCCATTATCCCCACCACCATCGCCCACCATGCCACGCCCTGCCCGCCCGATCCGCTCCCGACGAGTGGACCTGTACCTCCCCGAGGACTTGTACCTCCGGCTCCAGACGATCCTATGGTCTGAGGTCGAAGGCCGGGTGCCGCATGGCGATTGGTCCGCGTTCTTCACCAATCTGACGAGGGAGGCCCTCGACCGCCTAGCCGCATCCAACCCCAACCAGGAGACCCCCAATGCCTCTCAGCCCTGAAAACTCCGCCCGGCTCATGGCCCTGCGCCAGAAAGCCATCGCCGGTACCGCCACGCTCGAAGAGCTCAAAGACGGTATCAGCATCCTTCGCGGCGATCGCGTAGCAGCCCAGCACGCGTCCACCACTTCCCGCACATCGAAGGCGGCCGCTGCAGCCCCGGTCGATACGGGGAGTATCCTCGCCGACCTCGCGTCGATCAAGACCAAGTTATCCTCCGGCCCCGTGGCCTAACCCTCGCCCGCAAGGGCATACACAAGGAGCTCCTCCGTGTATCTTGACCATCCGCCCACACCGGGTATACACTCCATCCAGGCCCATGTCTGGTTCCTCCCTTCCAACGGCACTTCCGGCCAAGGTTCGTTGTACCTACTCGGCCAAGAAACCGACATGACGAAGGAAGGTTGGGTCAACTTCGGCCAGACCGATTTGACCTTCACCGTCCCCGCCGGGTTCGACATTCGCACGACCCTGCTGGAGAGGATCGAACAGAAAAAGCGCGAGGCCCGAGCTGACTTCGAGCTCCGCATGACCGAGCTCAACGAGCAAGCCAATCGCCTCCTCGCAATCGAGCTCGACCCCAACACTTAAACCGGAGCCCGCTATGCACACAGTCGAAGACGTCGACGGGGTAATCGTCGCCCGCTCTCAGGTCTACCCTCCGTCTGAAGAGGGCAAGACGGGCACTACCGCCCTCACACTTACGGCAGCCTCGGGCTTCGTGGACGGCCACTACTACCCGCCGGAGTCTCTCACCATCGAGCGCATCGAAGGGATCGTCAATCTGCGAAACATCTGCCAGCAGATCATCGACGAGGCGGGTCATGTGGAGTGACTGGGTTCTACCCAGCCCAACCTCCATCATCATCATCTGGGGTATCGTCGTCGTATGGATACTCTTCGGCTGGTACCAAATTCTCAAAGAGGGAGAAGTTAACGTGACTCGTCCTAATTGCGTCATCACAGGGTGCGCCCTGTTCGACAATTCGACCGGGCAGCAGGTGTGGGGAGACCTCCACGAGGTCGGGCCAACTTGGATCTTCAACGCGGTGTTGTTTGGCAGCGAGGCCGCTTGGCACTCTGAGCCCCTGCCAGACGTCACCCGTACCCTGACGGTGTTCGGTCCCTTCTTCGAGCGGCGCGGAGTCATCGTCGTGGCTAAGACGGAAGCCGTCCTCAATGACGCCGCAAAGCGGTACCTCGGAGGCACTCATGCTTGAGCGGCCGCCGTTTCCAGACGTCATCGATTCGACCATCCTCGGCACGTTTCGCTCCTGCCCGCAGAAGGCGTTTCGCCAGTACTTGCAACACTGGAAGCCCGGCACCGAGTCCATCCACCTAGTCGCAGGCGGAGCTTTCGCCACCGGCCTCGAGGTGGCCCGCAAGGCGTTCTACTCCGACGGGAAGTCAGCTGATGACGCACAAGGCCTCGGGCTCGAAGCCCTCCTTCGCAAGTATGGCAACCACGAGTTTCTCGACTCGGAGTCGCCCAAGTCCTGGCAGCGTATGGCAGGAGCTTTGGAGTACTACTTCACTCAGTACCCTCTTGGAGCTGATGGAGCCCGCCCCCACAAGTTCGGTGACACACATGGGATTGAGTTCTCTTTTGCGGAACCCCTTGACACCCTTCATCCGGTTACAGGAGACCCGCTTGTCTACGCCGGACGTGCCGACATGGTGGCAGACGCATTCGGAGGACTCTTCCTCTTCGATGAAAAGACTACGTCTCGCCTGGGCAAGACTTGGCTCAACCAGTGGGACCATCGTTCACAGTTCACTTCTTATTGTTGGGGACTCCGGGGCGCCGGCTTCCGACCAACTGGCATTGTGGTCCGAGGCGTCTCCATTCTCAAGGACAAGTACGAGACGGCCCAGGCCATCACCTACCGCGCCGATTGGGAAGTCGATCGGTGGAAGGCCCAGGTAGAACGCGACCTAGCCCGCATGATCGAGTGCTGGCGCACGGGGTACTGGGACTGGAACCTAGACCACGCCTGTAACGAGTACTCCGGGTGCGCGTTTACCCGGCCGTGCAAGTCGCCCGACCCCGACAAGTGGCTCGAGATGGAGTTCACCCGCAGAGTTTGGAATCCACTCACGCGCGAGGAGTCGAAATGAGCAACACTTCCCACGACACGATCGAGGCAATCGCCTTCCCCGGTGCGTTGTTCTGCGCATCTTGCGGCAGCGCCGTTCACCAAGCCACGCCAGCTGGGTTCAAGCCCCACCTTGACGCCGCCGAGTTCCATTGCTTGATGTCGCGCTGTCCGGCGCAGGGGATCAAGTTTACCCTTCCCGGCACCCGAATCACTTGCCCTCAGGTCAAGCCGTGACCACCCTCTACATCGAGCACAATCGGGTGATCGGCCAAGGCGAAGGCTCCCCCTGGTTCAACCCGCACGCCAAGTACGGCCGCACAGCATACCTCTGCCCGAAGTGCGGCGAGGTCTGGGCTCGGGTCGAGACCGGCTCGGGGGAGTGGACATCCGTGCGGCAGTCTTGCAGGCTGTGCCCGCCCTTCGCCAACGAAGTCCCCGGCTCCTTTCTCCTGTCTTGGAACTGGCAAATGCAGCTCCAGGACTTCCCTAAGGAGGTGCTCGCTCGTGAGTTCCTCCTCCACCTCAGCAATGAAAGCCTGCCATCATGAGAAAAGCTTCCTCACAACGAGTCACAGAGTTCGCAGCCGCGACTGGCGGGACGAAACCCCCGCCCGAGTTGCTGCACGCCGAAGCCCAGGCGAAACAGCAAGCCGAAGCGCGCGCGGCCGAGCTCGAGGGCATCCGCCGCAACTTCCAGCTCGGCATGCAGATCCAGGCCGCGTCCTACATCGCCGCAGTCAACCAGATGAACGAGCTCTGCGGCTCCTGGTTCACTGACATCCAGGGCTTCAGCGCCCAGAACTTCCCCGGCGACCTCATGCTCATCACGACGGAGCTCGCTGAGGCCTGCGAGGGCGACCGCAAGCCGGGGCCAGACCCGGACTGCCCGCAGTTCGACTCGCGGGAGGTAGAAGTCGCTGACGCCCTCGTCCGCATCCACCACCTCGCCCGAAAGTACAACCTCCGGCTCGCCGAGGCGCTCGTCGCGAAGATGGGCGTCAACCTCAACCGGCCGTTCAAGCACGGCAAGGGGTACTGAAATGAGCGAGCCAAGATACACAGAGTTTACCAGTCGGGACCACGATAAGATCTTGGACCAGATCAAAGACTTGTCACCTGACCTCTACACCAAGCTCGACGATATGCTCGACACCGTCTGCGAGCAGGCTTACGAGCAAGGGCAGGAGGACGGAGAATGATCACCACCCCCGCGGTTTGGACCCCCGACACCTCAACCCTCCCAGGCCCCAATGTCCTCCTCATGGGCGGCGGCGGCACGGGGAAGACCTACTCCCTCGCCACCCTCGTCGAGGCCGGGGTGGAGGTCTTCTACCTCTCGATCGAACAGGGAATGGAGTCTCTGCTCGGTTACTGGACTGACGCGGGGAAGCCGATCCCGCCGAACCTCCACTGGCACAAGATCGAGCCGCCGAAGATGTCGTTTGCCGACTTCGCGGCCCAAGCCACGCGGGTCAACACCCTCGCCCTCAAGACCCTTGCCGAAGCACCAGACCCCAACCGCCATGTCCACAACCTCTGGATCAAGCTCTCCGAAGCGCTATTCGACTTCCCAGATGACCGAACGGGAAAGAAGTTTGGTGCTGTTGACTCTTGGGGCCCAGGCCGGGCTCTCGCAATCGACGGTCTCACAGGAATGGCAGCGGCTGCTATGTCATGTGTCGTCGGCTCGCGTCCCGTTTGGAATCCTATGGATTACCAAGTCGGTCAGAAGCAAGTCCAGGGACTCCTCCGGCTCATCTGCGACCACTGCAAGTGCTGGTTCATCCTCCTCGCCCACGTTGAAAAGGAGATCGACCCCGTAGTCGGCGGCATGAACATCACTGTCTCCGCTATCGGCAAGGCCCTCGCCCCGCTTATCCCGCCGATGTTCTCGGACGTCGCTTACTGCAAGCGGGAGGGCAAGGCGTGGACTTGGAACACGGCGATGGCCGGGGTCGATGCCAAGGCCCGCAACCTCGCATGGGCCGACGGCCTCCCGCCGGACTTCCGGCCGCTCTACAAAGTATGGGAGGCACGAGCAAAAGCAGCAGCCTTTCAGACCGGGGCATGAGGCCCCACTCGCAGGTGTCAGGGCGCCGTCTGCGATCAACCGGCCCTTCTGGCCATAGCCCACAACCTTCACTTTTTTACAGGACTTCATCATGAGCTCAGTTTTCGATCCCAAGACGTTTGGTCAGATGACCTTCACCGATGCCAACTCCACCGAGTCGGTGCCGATCCCGGTCGGCGAGTGGCCCTTCACCATCACCAAGCAGGAGATCATCGAGTGGTCTTCCAAGACCGACTCGTCCAAGCGCGGCCTCAAGCTCCAGCTCGGCATGGAGACGGAAGACCCCGCAATCGTCGCTGTGACCGGCCGGCCGAAGAACACCTCCCGCTACGAGATCATGCTCGACCTCACCCCCGAGGGCGGGCTGGACTTCGGCAAGGGCATGAACGTGCGCTTGGGCCGCTTGCGTGAAGCAGTCGGCCTCAACAAGCCGGGGGCGCCGTTCGCCTTCGACATGCTGCTCGGGCACACCGTGAAGGCGTCGGTCAAGCACGAGATCTACAAGGACGCTCCGATCGCCAACATCGACGCAGTGGCGAAGCTCTGACGGTCGGGGCCACCGCGCCCCGTTCCCGATGTCGGCCCCGGCATGGTTCAGCAATGCATCAAAACGCATTCTGACGCATTGACCGGGGCCGACGCACGTTAGACAATGCTCGCATCCGAACGCATCCAGACGCATCATGAAAACCGCAGACTGCGCCCTACCGACCTGTTCCAAGACCTTCACTCTAACCCGTTCGTGGCAAGTGTACTGCTCCCAGCGATGCCGCAAGACGTTCCACGAGCAGGAGGCGACTCGAGAGAAGAACAGGCTTAAGGACCACATCCGGCGGCTGGAAGAAGCGAACGCCCACCTCACCAAACAACTGAACGAGAGCCCGAAATGACCCGCCACCAGATTATCGACCTCAACGACCTGCTCGAGTCGACAGACCGCCCGCGACAACGGCAGCAGTTTGACCCGGTCGCCCTCCTCGAACTCGCCCAGTCAATCGAGAAGCACGGGCTGCTGCACGCCATCGTCGTCCGCCTGGATGGTCGGACCCTGATCTCCGGCGAGCGCCGCTGCCGGGCGATCGAGGAGCACCTCGCTCCCCTCGGCAAGGCAGTGCGGTATGGCGGTGAGACCCTCCCGGTGGGCTGGATTCCAGTCGTCCCGGTGGACGCAACGGATGACCTGGCCCTCGAGGAAATCGAGCTCGATGAGAACCTCAAGCGGAAGGATCTGACTTGGCAGGAACATGCAGCTGCAGTGGCGCGGTTGCACGCCTTGCGCGTAACCCAAAACCAAGCGGTTCTCAACGCTGAGATTGAAGCGGACGTTGTGCTTCACGATATGAGCCCGGCCCACACCATCGCCGACACCGCTCGGGAGGTCTACCCCCAAGCCGCTGACCTTCCCGCCGGCGAGATGGGCCACTACCAGAACCAAGTCCGGCTCGAGGTCCTCCTCGCCAAGCACCTGGACAAGCCCGAGGTTGCCACGGCCAAGTCTGCTAAGGATGCGTTCAAGGCCCTCAAGAAGATCGAAGACGGGGAGCGGAATCGGACGATCGCCGCTGCCGTCGGGGCCACCTACACTGCCGGGGTCCACAAGATCTTCAATGCGAACTGCCTGGAATGGATGACTGGGCCGGAGTGGCAAGGCAAGTTCGACGTCATCGTGACGGACCCGCCTTATGGGATGGGAGCGCATGAGTTCGGGGATGGAGCGGGGAAGCTCGCCGGCATCGACCACGAGTATGATGATTCGTATGAACACTGGCTAGACTTGATGTGCGGCGATGCCCCTGAAAGTGGTACAGCAAAGGGCTGGTGCCAGCTGTCGTATGCTGTTGCTAAGCCCCAAGCTCACGCCTACGTTTTTTGCGACCCAGACAATTTTCACAAGCTCCGCGATGCGATGCGTCTCGCAGGCTGGTACGTCTTCCGCACCCCGCTCATCAACGTCAAGAACTCCGGCCGTGTCCCCCTTCCCGACAAAGGCCCCCGCCGCCAGTACGAGATCTGTCTCTACGCAATCAAGGGGGACAAGCTTACCACCGGCATCTTCCCTGACGTCATCCAAACCGCGGCCGACGAGCAGATGTCGCACGGGGCACAGAAACCTGTGGCGCTGTACGAAGATCTCCTCCGACGTAGCGCCCGGCCGGGTGACTGGGTACTGGACACCTTCGGAGGAACGGGTACACTGCTTCCCGCTGCCCACGCGATGAAGCTCACAGCTGTTGTCGTCGAGCAAAACCCCACTTACTACGGCATCTGCGCGAAGCGGCTCGAAGCCCTCAGCGCCCAACAGGAGCTCTCGCAATGACGATTCTCAAAACCTTCCCCACTGTCAGCGCCAAGGACAATTGGGTTCAGGATAACGTGATGAAGTGCCTGAACTACCGGGCCTCGACCGGGGTGTGGAAGGGCTACGACGGCACCGAGTGGCAGCTCCTCGTCTGCCGCACGATCCACGACGCCCACCGAGTCCAAGGCTTCGAGTTCGAGCGCGCAGAGTTCCACGCCGGCCTGCCGGCGGACTGCCGCCAGTGGCTCATGGGCCGCATCCGGGAGCCGCTCCTATGAAGTACCCGCCGTGGGGCGAAGCCCGCACCCTATTCGTCGACGGCCCTGTAACCGTCGCCATTCACCAAGCCCCTGCCCAGGAGATTCTTGATGCTTACGCCCGCCTTGCCAGGCTTGTCGATGTCGCTGCCTCTCACCTCGGCGCCGCGGATTCAGTGCCGGCCGACAGGTCCGTGCCCCTCGACCCTGATGATCGTAGGGGAAGCCCCAGGGGAAAAAGAGGTCCTGGAGGGATCACCCTTTGTGGGGCCGTCGGGGTACCTACTCGACAAGGTGCTCTCCGAGGCGGGACTGTTGCGTGGGCAAGCTTTCCTGACGAATGTATGCCGGGAACGCCCGCCGGGCAACGATGTAAGCGAGTGGATTGCGGAAACACTCAAGGCGCGGACAGCTGCCCATTCGCTGATTAAGGGTAAGTGGGTCAACGACAAGATTCGCTTCGGGCTTGACCGCTTAGAGTGGGAGATCGGGGAGTGCAAGCCGCACGTCGTCATCGCCCTGGGCAACCTAGCCCTCTGGGCCCTCACCGGCAAGTGGGGCGTGCGGAAGTGGCGGTCGTCGATCATCCAGGCCGAACTCAACGGCCACAAGTTCAAGGTCATTCCCACCATCCACCCAGCCGGGGTGCTGCGGGAGTGGACCGCTCGGGGCCTCCTTGTCCATGACCTCAGGCGGGCGGCGACGGAGTTGGGGAAAGGGCCGATCGTAGCGGACCCCAATTATTCATTCATTATTCGCCCCAATTACCCGCAGGCCCTCGCCGAGCTCTACCGCATTGAGTGGGCCCTCAACAACGCGGAGACCCCGGTCCCGCTTGGGGTGGACATCGAGACTCGAGCTGGCCACACCGCCTGCGGGGGCCTCGCGACCTCGGCGACTGAAGCCATCTGCATCCCCTGGATGTGTGTGGAGCGTCCGTCGGGGTACTGGACCCTCGAGCAAGAGACCGTCCTCGTCGCTCTCCTCAACCGCATCCTGACTCACCCCAAGGCCAAGACCATCTGGCAGAACGGCGCGTATGACCATCAGTACGAACACCGTTGGCATTTTATCCAGCCTCAACTGGGCTGGGACACAATGCTGGCCCACCACGCGATGTTTTCCATCGATAAGAAGTCTCTCGACCATCTTTCCTCTCTCTACTGCGACGACCACCTTTACTGGAAAGATGACGGCAAGCTTTGGGACCCCTCCATGCCGGAAGACCAGCTCTGGCACTACAACTGCGTAGACTGCGTCCGTACGTTCAAGATCGCCGAAGGAGAGCAGGCTGCAATTGATGCCCTCACGCCTGGGTGGCCTAAGCTCCCAGCCGTCGTCGCCTTCCAGCACCGGGTCCAGCCGGCCGTTGTCCGCATGATGTTCCGAGGCGTCCGCTCCGACGACGCATCCCGTCAGCGGATGGCCCAAGCCCTCATGACCCGATCGGCCGAGATCCAGGGCGAGCTCACCGAGCTCCTCGGCGCGGAGGTCAACATCCGGTCCCCGAAACAGATGGTGGAGCTTTTCTATGAGACACTTAACCAAACTCCGATCTATGCTCGTCTACCGAACGGTGCTCGTGGCAATCCAACCTGTGACGACGAAGCCCTCGAGAAGATTGCGTATCGGGAGCCTCTTCTCCGGCCTGTCGTTTCCCGGATTCAAGCACTCCGCTCGGCTGGTGTATTTCTCTCGACGTTTGTTCAGATGCCACGGGATACAGATGGCCGGATTCGATGCTCCTATAACGTTGCGGGCACCGTTACCTACCGGTTTTCGTCCTCGGAGAACGCCTTCGGATCGGGCGGCAATCTCCAGAACATTCCGAAGGGAGACGATGACGAGGCGGCTCTCATACTACTCCCCAACATTCGAGAGCTATTTGTCCCGGACCACGGCAAGACCATCTTTGACATTGATGGAGACTCTGCGGACCTACGGATAGTGACCTGGGAGTCAGGCTGTGTGGCGATGAAGGAGTACTTCACGGCGAAGGTCAAGCCCTATGTGGAGATCGCCCGCGAGTTCTACCGCGACCCAACCATCACCAAGCATCACCGCTCCTACAAGGTGATGAAGGCCCTTTGCCACGGTACGAACTACCTGGGGCAACCGCAGGGCCTGTCCGAGCGCATCGGCCTCCCCGTCCACGACATCGAGCGCATGCAGAAGTGGTACTTTGGAATGTGCCCCGAGATCCTTAAGTGGCAGGAGGACATCAAGAAGCAAGTCGACTCCCGCGGGTTCATCGAGAACCCCTTCGGTCAACGCCTCTGGATCTGGGACCGCATCTCGAAAAAGACCTACAATGAGGCTGTCGCTTGGATTCCGCAGTCGAGCGTCGGCCAGCTCATCAACCGGGCCTTGGTCAACATCGACGAGAACCTGCCCGAGGTGGAGCTCCTGCTCCAAGTCCACGACTCGCTTGCGGGACAGTTTCCTTCCCACCTCGGCGGGGAAGCTGAGCGCGCTATCCTAGAACAAGCCACCGTGCCCGTCGAATGCCGCACAGGGACTCTCATCGTCCCAATGGACATCCGCACGTCGAAGATCTCCTGGGGACATTGCTAATGAACCTCCGTACCAGACGGCGAACCCACAAGCGGCGGATTGTTACGCTGCATCAAGCGATCCGCGCAGCTTTCCGCAAAAACGCGCCAGCAATCATGCGAAACGTCACGCAGAACAACGCACTCTTCCGCATGCTCTCGGTCCGAGGCCCTAAATGACTCGCCGCTGCCAAGATTGGCTTAAGGCATACCTCGATTACTCCTCACACACCGAAGCCCCCGCACACATGCGGTTTTGGTCAGGAGTTTCCGCCATCGCTGGCGCCCTAAGACGGAAGGTCTGGATCGACCAGTCCTACTTCAAATGGTATCCGAACTTTTACATCGTTCTAGTAGCACCCCCTGGTGTTGTCTCAAAATCCACGACTGCCGGGGTCGCGATGAACCTCCTCAAGCAGGTACCTGGGATCAAGTTTGGTCCCGACATCGTTACGTGGCCAGCGCTGGTGTCGTCGTTTGCGCTTGCGGCAGAAGCTTTCGAGTGGAAGGGGGAATGGCACACAATGTGTGCGATGACTTTGGAGTCGTCCGAGTTCGGGAATCTGCTCAACCCCCAAGACCGGGAGATGGTGGACCTCTACGTCACCCTGTGGGACGGCAAGCAGGGGTCGATGCGAAAGGAGACCAAGACGTCGGGAAATGACGAGGTCATCAACCCGTGGATCAACATGATCGCCTGCACTACCCCAGCCTGGATCGCCGGCTCGTTCCCCGAGTACATGATCGGCGGCGGGTTCACCTCCCGCTGCATCTTCATCTATGCGGATAAGAAGGCCCGCCAAGTTGCCTACCCGATCCGGGAAGTGCCTCCCGACCTACGCCAGCAGGAAGCGGCCCTCGTCCACGACCTCGAGCAGATCGCGATGCTCTGCGGGGAGTACAAGCTGACCGAGGAAGCTTACACCTGGGGAACCGAGTGGTACACCCGGCATAACGCCTCTCCGAATCCCGCCCTCAACGACGACAAGTTCGGCGGCTACCTCGCCCGCAAACAGACCCACATTCACAAGCTGGCGATGATCTTGGCTGCTGGCACCTCCGACACCATGTTCATCACACCGGAGCATCTTGCCATCGCCGACACGATGGTTTCGGACCTCGAGGCCGACATGCAGCAGGTGTTCTCGAAGATCGGCCGGACTGACGACTCGGTCAACACGGAGCGCCTGCTCCACTTCATTCGCACCTCGGGGAAAGTCCAGTGGGACGTCGCTTTCCGCCACGTTCACAGATACTTCCCGTCCGTGCGGGTTTTCGAGGATGTGCTGAGCGGCCTGATCCGCTCGGGACTGGTCGCAATGACCCAGGAAGGCGGCGGGATTTGGCTGTCCCCCGGCCGCGCTTCGAAGGATTAGTTGATCGAAAGCTGGTCGCCAGTAAAAGGCAAACCCCCACTGATATGAGTTGGATCTGCGACGATATAAGACAACTTGCCATCAGCTGTGTACGGCAGCCCCCCGGAAATAAAGGCGGTTGGTGCTGGAGAAATCAAAACACCTGTTGCCGAGATAGGAATTCCGCCAGTCAAATTCTCTACAGACGAAACCGTGTCTGCTCGCATATCTTCCGGCGATAAGCGGTGCGGGAGACCTTGGTTGATTGTTTCAGGAATGCCTGGGCCTGTAAAGCTCAGACGCCCGTTGCTAGCGATAAAGAACCACATCGTATAAGCTCCATACAAGGGCGCCAATCTCCACCAGGAGGGCGCTGACAATGGTGAAAAACGGCAGCAAGTTGTCAGTCAAATACGGCCGCGGGAACCCGTAGACATCAGCTTCATCGTTCTCGGCATCAAGGAGGACTTGGATCAAGGCGGCATAGACGGTGGCTAAGTAGAGGCCCAAGCCAGGAACAATCAGTGCGCCGATTGCGCCCAGCACTATCCCTCGAAACACTGCCCGAATCCGCATGAAGTCCATGATGCGTCCAAGTTAGAAACTGCGCAGCAGCGCCCCGACGAACTCTCCTAGCAACCCGCCGAGCACCGTGGCGACAAGATCCGCCCCTTCTACCGTATGGGGCTTCGGCTTGTCAGCCTTGAGCGCACGGTTGTTCTCCCTCCAGTCCCAGACCTCTTTACCCAGGCCGGCGACGACTGACAGGACCAACCCAAGGCCGGGCTCGAACAGGCTGCCCCCACACCCGATCAGGGCACCGACGCCCAGGTGTAGCATCTTATCCCTTTTCATCCAAAGCTCCCATGTCAGTCGAACGGCTACCCCCGAGGTACTTGCGCTCGAGGAAATGAATCGTGCGGGTGCCGCCCCACGCGCCGAGGCTCGTCATGACAGCTTGGAGGACGTCGGGGATCTGGCCAAACTCCGCCACGCCCCACATCATCAGGCCGCCAAACACAGCCAGCGACGGCTCGAGCACGGCATCCACCCAGCGAACCTTGCGGCCCTCCCGGATGAGCATAAGGAACTTGATCATGCCGACTCCTAAAGAAATCATTGCCGAAGCGAGGACTTCCATCCACTCGACACTACTGAGAAATGACGGAGGTTTGTCCACGTTGATTAGCCAAGGCAAATGAGGATGAAAGCCAGGAGCTCTTCATAACGGAGCCCCAAGCGCGTTGTGCCGTCTTCCAGTTCATCGGCGCAGAACAGGCCGTAGTCTTCGGCGTCCAGGCCGTGGGCGGCAAAAGCTTTCTGGACGTCTTGGGCGATCAAGCCAAAGTGCCACCGGGCCCAGCGACCTTTCTGCTCGACGCTGTCCTTCAGCTTGTACTTCCGAACCAGACCTAGGCACGCACGGGCGGTCGCTACTTCCATCAGGCTCGGCGTGGAGACTTCGGTTTTGGAGTTGCCGTCCGAGGTGTTGATCGTGCCCGTGGTGGCGTAAACTACTGTCCACCGTTGGCTCGCAGTGCCGAGGGTCGTGACGTTGTCGTTCTCCGGGCGAAAGGCTCCCGCCTGGGTACGAGCGATAGAGGCCCCACCGGCGAAAAGCGCAATTCCTGTCCAAGCCGAACCCGCTCCGACGAACAGCGAAGATCCGCTAGAGCTAAGAATTGTCCCGGTCGCAGTAGCGCCGTCTGAGAGCACACTGGTGAAGACCGTAGAAAACCGCCGTGTGGCCGAGCCTAGGGTCGAGCCCGAGTCCACGTTAGGCGTTAAGTCGCCTGCTGCGTTAATGTTCAGCCGGGTGGTCAGCACGCCCCCCGACCGGCTTAGGAAAGACAGGCCGCCGTTGTTCGCATCAGCGTTGTTTGCGGAGATAGCTCCGTACTCGTTGCCTCCAGATGAGTTGGTGATTTGCAGCCGGCCGCCGCCGTTCAGGGTTAGATTCCCAGTTTGATCGAGAGTCGCGCGAGAGACAAACGCCCCGGCGTTCAATGTGGAGAGGACGAGACTTCCGTTGTTCGCATCGAGGTTGGTGGTGGACAGTCGGGCATACAAGCTGCCGCCCAGGGCATTGCCGATCTGAAATGAACCTCCGCTGGCAAGCCGAAGATTGCCACTCGAGTCGAGAAGCAAACTGCCGTTCGCCACTGACAGGGTTTCCCCCGCAGCATCACCCAGCGCAGTGTTCCCTGTTGCGGTCAAGTTGGTGACGTTGGCAGCTGCACCCCAGACGAGGTAGTCCCCACCTGTGACCGGCGCTGCGGCCCCTGTGTGCTTGAACCCCGCCATCGGCAGGTTTGCCGTCGGAGCCGTCCGCCCACCCTTGTCGAGGGAGTTCGTCAGCTCATTCGCGATGTCCTGCAGAGTGTTGTTCGCCCAGGCCGTGGCGATGGTCGTCAGGGTGACAACCGGGTTCCCTGCGGGGAGGGTGTAAAGACCTGATCCGTTGCGGCTCATTGTTGAGGCTCCAGGTTACCTTGGGTGAGGGCGCCGCCCAGCATAGAGGCGACAATGCTCGATGCGCGGGAGCTCATGACGGGGGTGTTGGCGAGTTCGCGGAGTTTGGCGATCCCGTCCGGGGAGGAGAAGATACCGGCGAGTTCGTCATACCGCTTTTGCATGGCGATGTTGCGGAGAGTGGATGACAGCACCGCCTGCCGAGCGAGGGGCTGGGTCAGCTGCACCGCGGTCTTGACGGCCGACTTGCCTACACCGGCGCGGATGTCCGCTTGGGAGACGGGGACCCCTGCCCGATTCCGGCCAGACGCCTCCATGACCTTGAGGAGGGAGATAAAGCCATCCTCGGCCTCTTTGAGGGCAGGGCCGGTGAGCCCGCGGGAGTCAGCCATCGCCGTCCGCACCAGCGCCCGAGTGTTCTTCTCGTTGGTCAGCCACTGCGCCGCGATGTCCGAGCCCACGGTGGGGGAGGTGCGGCCATCCTTGGACTTGAACGCCTTGGTCAGGGACTCTTCCCACAGCTCCCGCACGGCCTGGGGAACTGCCCGCTCGGCTTGCTGGGCTTCTTTGATCAGCTCGTCGCGGAGGACGTCGTCCTTGGTCTGGCGGGCTTGGACCCGCAGGCGCGCTGCCCGCTCCCGGTTGATCGACCCAAGTTCGGAGATGTCAACGGCTTGATCTTTCTCCGTCATGAGGGCAGACTTCACCGCGCTCAACGAGTCTGGTGCGTCGGCTGGTTGCTTCCGACCAGCGACCCGACCAGGGAGCCCCGCCTCGAGACGGTCTTGGCGCTCGAACGCCGAACGCGCGATGTCGCGGGCTTGAGGCCGGGTGGTGATGAGGTCGTCGAGGAGGGCTTCCACCTCGCCGGCGGCAGCAGCGTATCGCGCTTGGGCGATTTTGGCAGCACCGGGGGTCTGAATTCCCATGTCGGTGAAAGTTGCTTTGGCCTCCTTGACAATCCGGTCGAGCGCGGCGAGGTCCGCCCCGAGGGTCAACTCGGTAGAGGTCTCGGTCGGGAGCATCAGGCGCTTGCCCGGCTTGCCCGGCCGCTCAGTGAGCTTGGGGACGGAGCCAGTGATCGTCGTCTTCTCGGTGACGGCAGCGAGGCGCTTTTGGATGTCGCGGATGAGGGTCTGGGTTTCCTGCGACCCGGCATTCGCTTCGACCATTGCGGCAAGCTTGGACTGGAGGGCGTCCATCTGGGGGCCGGAAGCGGTCTTTCCGGCATCGTCGTACAGCGCCCGCTGGCTCGTGCTGAGCTGCTTTTCCGCGTCGACTGCGCCGTAGGTGGACTCCTTAAGGTCGCGAGTTGCGTCGGTCGCCGAGCGGGCTTTCGGCCCCACACCCGGCCCGACCTTGCGAGCGACCTCCTCAACCTGCAAGGGCTGCTTGTTGACGAGAGACTGGAGGTCGCCCTTGCCCCCACCGCCGCGGATGGTTTCGTTCACCAGGGTGTCAAACCCCGTCGGCTGGTCAAACGCTTGCTCAGGTGTCAGGTCGATCCCCGCCGCACGAGCCCGCTTTTGGAGCAGAATCGCCTTGACGTAGTCTTGGTCGGACAGGCCCTTTGAGGCGTCCTTGACGATGTTAGTCAGGTTGCCCCGACCGCGGTAGACCTGGTTTGGGGAGCCAGTGATCAAACCCCCGACGATCGAGCCAGGGACCTCGAGCCCGAACGGCTCACCAGCGGCACCACCTGCTTCCCCGCCGAGCGCGCCCATACCGCCTGAGACAGTCGACCGGGCCACACTGCCGCCGACAGCTTTGGCCACCCCGGCACCGCCCGCGGCGCCAGCGAGAACCGATTCCCCGACTTGGCGCGACCGTGACGCCGGGCGGCCAAACCACGCTTCGATCTGCTCGTCATACGCCTTCCCGGCGCGGGAGAATGGCGGGTCTTCGCCCGAGATCTTGTCCACCCCGTACCGGGCCGCGTCGATGGCGAGCGGCACCACGGCCCCGATGTTGGCCGCCACACGGCCCGCCGTGCGCCCGATCTCGGGCACGGCGCCCGCCATGCCGTCGATGAGGCCTTGGCGTGCCTGGGCTTGGGTTTTGGCCGGGGATAATCCCGGCGTATTCCCCGTGGACATCTCCGCCTCCAGGCGAGCCCGGAACTCGAACTCTTCCTCTTCGGTCATCGCGGACCCCCGTTTTTCCGCTTCCATTCTTGGTAACGGAGCTCTTTGTCACCCTCGAACGTGGGGACGCCAATGGAGGTTTTGACCGCACCCGACGCCTTATCGGAGACGTCAGGCCGGTTCGCCGGGCGGTTAGCGATGGCCAAAGCCTCCTCATACGGCATATTGTTGATGCCGGAGATATAGGACGCGAGGGCCTCGGGCGACTGGAACTGTTGCATCGTCTTTGGGATGTCGACCTGATAGAGCATGGTCAGATCCTTCTGATTGTTCCGGTCGACAGCCGACAACCCCTCGATCCGCTTGTTGTACTCGCGGAGTTGGTTCGACAGCGCAGCCGACCGGATCGCCAGAACCCGCTCCAGCGCCTTCGGATCGTCCGTGGTGCCGCCAGTAGCAATTCCCATGAACTCTCGGTCTGCATTGGAGATCTGGGTGCCGAGGCCGCCGAGTTCTGCGATTGTGTTCTCGGCGAGGGCTTTAGCCAGGGTGCCCGTTGACGCAGTATTGTCGAACTTCATCCCGGTCAGGCCGTTGACCAAGGTCCGCATGTTTTGCAGGAACGGCTCGCCGTACCCCGCGCGGGCTCCGTTGGCCAAGGCGCTGAGGGCGGTCTCCGTCGCACGAAGTCCCTTAGCGTAGCCGGTCGCGGCCTTCTTCGCGTCAGGCAGTTCTTTAAGCGTCGTGTCGATGATCGCATCGCCGATCTTGTTCGGATTCGGCGGAGCGGGGAACTTGTCCACCGACTGCACTTCCCCGGTTGCGGAGTTCGTGATCGAGGTCGCGCCTGATGGCAGGGTGCCTTGCTTCCAGAACCCGGCGGAGACAGACGGCACCTCGCCTTCGCGGGTGTTCCACGCCGAGCCGTTGCTGATCGAGTAGTTGTCCTTCGGCTTGAGCGCTCCGAGGTCACCACCCGACTCCTGCACCGACTGCAGCGAGGCCCGCTCGGTGACCTTGTCAAAGCGCTTGTTGTAGGACTCCTCGTCCGCCTTGGCCAGGGCCGCAACTTCTGGATACTGCGACGAGCGGGCGTCCATGAAGGCACGCTGGTTCCCCGGCACCCGGCCGGTCAGGGGCGTCTCGCCATCCGGCATCGGGCCGGCGAGCTCCACCGTCTTGCCGTTCTGCGCCTCCTTGTACTTCCGCAGCTCGGCAACCAGGCCCTCTCGGTACTTGCCCTGGAGGTCGGCCTGCTTCTTCTTCGAGACCTCGACGTCGCCTTGGGCGCGCTTCGCTACGAGAGCGTTCGACAGTCCGGTGAAGTCCAAAGCAAGGAACTTCCCCGTGTCGATCGGCTTGGGCGCGGCCCCTTGCTGGGCGTCGAAGAGCGACTGCTCAGCAGCCTGCTGGCGCTGGAGCTCAGCAAGGTACTCGGCTTGGCCGGGAGCACCGCCCCCGAGGGACGCTTGGTAGACATTGGGCTTGGCCATGTTAACCTCCTCCCAGGCTGAAGGGTCGTGACGGCGTTCGGCTTTGGTAGGCCGTGTACGCGTTCAGCCCGGACTGGGCGCCGCCGATGATCAGGTTTGCCCGGTCGGCATCGGCTTGGTACTGCGAGTTTGCCGCGCCCGAGACATTCGTCGGCTGGTAGGACGTCTGCCCGTAGCCTTGGAACTGAGGAGTCGTCGGCTGGTTCCCCGTTTGGAAGGCGTTGTACTCGGCCAAGGGCTGGTTCCGCTCAAGGAGGCGATCGGCGACTTCCTGCTGCCGAGCCGTGTTGTTGAAGGTCGACGTCTGCAGGCGTTGGGTGAGCGAATCCCGGATCTGATTCAGGGAGTTTTCATACGCCGTCTGGCGCTGGCCGAAGCCCTGCTGATCCGCTGCGAGGTCGATGCCGGCGAGACGCGACTGCTCAGCGCCGCCCATCTGAACAGCGCGTTCGGTGAGGTCGTTCATCTCGAGCGACTGGGCTTGGCGGAGTTCTTGCAGGGCCGTATTGTAGGCAGCCGAGCCGGGTAGGAGGCCTTGATTCCGCAGCGTCGTGTCGAGCTGGCTGAGCTGGCGGTCGAGTGCCGGTTGGCGCAGGGCCTGGTACTGGTTGTAGACCGAACGGACGACCTGCTCCCGCTGGGGAGCGTAGCCTTGCTGGCCGTAGAGATCCCGAGTCGAGACATTGCCCAGGCTGAACGGGGAGGGACCCTCTTCCACCCGCTCCACACCGCCGATGCCGCTTAGGCTAAAAGGCCGCGACACCGAGTCCCGCACGCCTTGCTGGAGTCCTTGGGCCGTCCGCTGGGAGGCAATCTGGTTGTTGGTCGACAGGTCGTAGAGCGACTGCTGCTCGGGCGAGAGGGTCGTGTCGCGGGTGTAGCGGAAGCCGCCCGGTTGCGTCGGGTCTGGTACGCGAGAGTAGCGCACCGAGCCGAACGGCGTGTTCTCGTCCAGCCGGTTCATCGCGGCCTGCTGTTCAGCAGTTTGCTGGTTGATCCGACCTTGCTCGGCAGCTACAGCAGCGTAGTCCGGCGCATCCGGAGCGAGTAGACTTGAGAGCGCGGCGCTCCCTGCGGAGGAGGCTACGCTCCCCAGTACTGATTCCCACCAAGGCATAGCCGTAGCTCCTGCTGTACCCCCGGCCGTGCCGCCAGCCGCGGTGGCTGCTGCTTCGGGGGTCGTTGACCAGAATCCGGTTGAACCGGCTGTGTTGAGTCCTGTGCCGCCGATCGTACCGCCAGTAGCGCCTGCGACATTTCCGGCAGTCCCGCCTTGAGCAGCGATCTCGGAAGCGCGGAAGGCTGCCTGGGCGGTTTCACCAGTACCACTGGCACCGGCTAGGTACGGGCCGAGGGCGGTAAACGCACCCGCTCCGGCGAACATCATTGCGACGTTGCGGTTAGAGGCAGACGGATCAGCACCTTCAAACCCGTCGGTCGAAGCGATCGGGACGGCAGACCCATCCGGCTGGCGCTGGTAAAGCACCTGGGCTTGGGTCCGGTTGCCGCTCGGATCGCGCGGGTCCGTCTGGTGAACCAGCATGTACTGCTGCGAGGGGTCGAGGCCTTGGGCTTGCGCCTCCTGCCCCGTGAGGTAGCGGACGGACCGCGAGCGGTCGCCAAACCCCGCGCCAGTAAAGTCGGTGTTGATTCCCTGCGCGGCGAGTTGAGCCAGCTGCTGTGGCCCGTACCCGTAGAACGACTCGGCAGCGTCCGGAGGCGGCAAATCAGAGTTCCCGCCCAGCATGTCCGATACCGCTGTGCGAGCGCCCTCTGGTGCGGAGTTGACAATTTCCCACCAGGGCTCGCTGCCAGCGGGGGGCCGACCAGCGGCTTCCCAAGCTTCCAGCTGCGCCGCCCAGGGACTCCAGGCATTGGTCGAGACGTTTCCAGGGTCAACCCAGCGAATGGAATTGTACCCTTGCACCGGCTGAGGCGTAGCGCGAATCTGCGGCTGCCGCGCGTCGTAACCTGCTGTTGCCACTATCAAGTCCTCCGGGAGAGCCACAGGCTCGGTTTAGGAGCCTTCCCAGAACGGGGGAGGAACGGGGGCAGTTTGCCTGCCTTAGGGGAAAGTGTCAACCCTACAGCAAGCCGCCTGTTTGGAACACGTAGTCAATGGCGACGAGACGCCAGACGGCTCCGACGGATGTGAACTGAATCACCTGGGTGGCGGCGTAGGCGAGGCCTGGGAGGGAGTACCAGGATCGGTAGACAACTGACGAACCGCCCCAGACGGCAACGTCCCAGAGGGCGACGTCCCACAGCGCGCCCGTCGGAACTGGAGCTGTCGAAGAGGGGAAAGTGTACTGCTGGGAAAACTCGACGAGGAGCTGGGCAGCGTACACCGGCGGGATGTCGGACTCGATGGTCAGGCGGGCCAAAGTGAACCGTTTGCGGGCGGCTGCCTTTGAGAAGTAGTTGAACGCAGGGACAATGGTGCCGACAATGGGGTCTGCGGCGTCAAGGCCACCTGTCCAGCCGTTGGCAACCCGCGTGGCTTGACCTTGCCAGAGCAAGGGCCCTTGGACCATCCAGCACCCGGCGACACCTACTCGGAACCGAGACCACGCATTGGTCAGGGTGTTCATCACCCACTGATAGCGGGAGCCGAGAGGGCCCGCCGGCACCTGGATGAAGATGAAGTTGTCATCGAAGAAGACGTGGAGCTCCCACCCACGAGTGGCGCCATAGGCGGTGACGTCTTCCGAGATGGCTTGCTGGATGCGGTCGCTCAAGAATGACACGCGGTCGAGGCTCGGCGACTGGAGGAACTTGGTGAAGGGTAGGACGCCCTCGGAGGTCAGGAACAGGACATCGCCGCCATAGTTGGCCCAGCAGCGCTCACCCACCGGCTGCCCGATGTAGTAGATGCCGATCATGGAAAAGGTGGCTGCAGTCGAGGGGTCCGTGCCCCGGTAGACTACCACCTCGCCCATCGTCGAGAGGAAGATCAGGTAGTCATCGACTCCATCGCCACCGTCGACGGTCCAGTTGATGATCGACTGCAGCCGGCCGCCACGGCGGAAGAGGCCACTCAGGTCGAAGGAGGTCATGGCACCGGCGATGGCGTCGACAGCTCCATACCACGCGCGGGTAGAGTTGCGCTCGACCCACCACACTCGGCGCTTCCAGACGGCGACTTGGGACAGCGTGCCGGCGACGGGGCCGGTGAAGCCCGAGTTCGCCCAAGTCGTGCCGTTGTAGACGCGCTCCGTGTCGATGCCGTTGGCGATGAAGAGAAAATTGCCGGCGACGTTGGAGATCTGGGTTTGGTTGAAGTAGACCGAGGCCAGCCCGGTGACGACGGCAGCTCCGACTGCGCCCGCGGTGGTCGCGGGGAAGATGCTAGTCCCGGCAGCAGCAAAGAGCTCCCGGTTCCCGGTCACGGAGGTGTAGGCTAGGAGGCTCTCGACTTCGGAAGCGAACCCTGTGACGTAGGGCTGCCAGCCTTTCCGGACCTCGACATACCCCGGACGGCAGATGCAATTCTCGAGGACAATCGCGAAGTCCTCCTTCATGTTCGCCAGGGAGTCCTTGAAGTTCAGGCCTCGCACTGGTGCCGGGATGCTCCGCGTCTGGGCGGTTCCCCGACGGGAAGGAGTTTGAACCCTCACGTGCCGTACCCCGTGTCAGGAGCGTTCCACTCTGTGATGAAGATGTTCTGCGGCATGGGCGCGAGAGGGAGCACAGCTCCACCGTTTTGGTTGGCCCAAGCGGCTTCGAGCATCCCCTCGAACTTGTTCTTCTGGATGTCGGAAGGCAGACCCTTCTCTTCTAGGAAAGAGAGCTTTGTCCCCTGGATCAGCATGCGATCGTCGAGGAGAGAAAAGTCCGTGTCAGCCGTGAACCGGGCCTTGCCGACGTTGTTCACCGACCCGTTGAGGCCGAGAACCCAGTACAGTGACAAGTACTCGGTGACGATCTCCAGCCCCGCGATCGGATCGGGGAAGAGGTTATATTGGCGGTTGAAGTAGCGAAAGCGGTACTGCGGCGCTGCTACTCCGAAACCCGACTTGAGGTATTCCCACTCGGTCGGGGTCTTCGGGCCGAGCAGGGGCCAACGCCCGGTGCGGTCCCACGAGGTACCGTTGAGCGGCAGACCCCAGTCGATCGGGAGGTCGTACGCTGTGGCTGTCGTGGTGATGATCGTGAAGGTCTGGAACAAGTCCGACCACAGCGGCATGCGAGCCAGGTCCTCGCCAAGCCCGTTCATCAAGGCAAGGACTTGGACCGCAGTGGTGTCGGAGGAGTTAATCGACCCGACCGACGGCAAGCCCAGTTCGTTGAGAACTTGGTTCATCAGCCCCAAGGCGGGGAGCTTGACCGTTGCGGCCGGGTTGATTGAAGGCATGGCTTAGGCCCGAGCCACGGTCGTTGCGGGAGCCGCCACCGGCGGGGTCGGAGCCGCGCCCACAGACGTCGTGACCTTGACATCCGCTGGGCCGAGCACCTTTGTGCGCTCTTCGAGGAGTTCCCGCAGCTGGCGTTCGAGGTCGTTGACCTTGCTGGCGAGGGCTTCCCCGTTGTCCGCGCGGGCCAGGAACAACTGTGCACGGCGCTTGAGGTCCGAGCCGCCGGTGCCCATGAGCTGGGCGACGGTGTCGGGGACGCCGGCAAGTTGCTCGATCGTATCGACCTTGAGGTGCTTGAGCTCCAGAACCTGGCTGGCCGAGATCGACGGCAGCTGGTCAAGCGGCGTGCCCGAGGCGAGTTGCTCAGCCCCGATGACGTAGGCCGCCCACTGGCGCGCGAACCGCTGCTTGTCCTCGAGGGTAGCGCGGCGCTCGATCACGTTGAGCCGGTTCGCCGGGATCAAGATGCGAATGTAGACGTGCTCGTCGAAGATCTTGCGGCCCTTGCCGCCGAGCTCTGTCGGGCGCGACTCGAAGGAGTTGAGCTCTGCGTGCTTGTAGAACGTGACGTGCAGCTGCGAGTCCATCGAATGGGCCTGCTGCTTGGACAGCTCGGTAAGCCGATCCTCTTCGAAGTCGAAGTCGGTGTACGTTGACATGAATTTTCTCCTGGGGTAGTAAGGCGGCCGTCTTTAGCGAGTGACGGCCAGATCTCGACCTGCCCCAGGTTCTTAACCGAGACCGCTCGCCACCGGGTAGGCGAGGAGAGCCGTCAGGAACGTCGCGGGGTGCGCAAACGTCAGCGTCGGATTGCCCGTCGCCGTGGCGTTGGCTGACAGCTGGATTTGGTTGGCCATCGGGCCTTGCTGGCCCAGCATCAGACCGCCGTAGCCGATGGCTGCGATGGTCGTGGAGCCGGGGATGCCGGTGCCGGTGACTGCCTGGCCAACGTACAGGCCGTTGACGTCGGGCAGCTGAACCAGCGGCGAGCCGTTGACCGTGTTGCCGGTCTTGGTCGTGACAGTCGCCGAGACCGCGGTGGCCGACATGGCGCCCGTGATCTGGTCGGTTGCCACCACCGTGCCCGAGGGCGAGCCCGGCGTCGCCGTGTTGTAGAGCGGCAAGTTGATCGCACCCGCAGTGACACGCGCCGGGACTTGGCCCCGGATGCAGTACCACGACAGGGCCGTTGGGTCGGTATTGGCGCACATCGAGACGGCTGCCACACCGCGAGAACCAGCCACGGCGCGAACCACGGCGTAGTTGCTGCGGATGACGACCATTTCACCGACTTGCAGGCCCGCCAGACCGAAGGCAAGGATGAACTCCGCCTCGCCGAAGATCGGGTCGGTGGCGAACAGCTTCTGACCGGCGTAGGGCAGCGGCGGGGTGGTGGACTGGCCGTCTTGGCCCAGGAACTTCCGCCAGTCGGCGGGAGTGATCTGGACCGGGGTCGGCACTTGACCCAGGACATTTGAAGAAGTCTGGTACACGATGAATCTCCTTGAAGTTGAGTTCCAGTTGGGGGCTGATCAGGCGATCAGCACGCCTTGGAGGAGAGCGTTGCTCAGCGTCATGTTGCCGGCGAAGCCCATGAGCTTAACCATCGCGTCTTGGTTGACGGCCATGCGCTCCCCGCCGATCGGCACCATGTTCCGGTCCCGGTGAGGGCGGTACTTGATGAAGTCGGTGTTGAGGAAGTACATGTGGTTGGCCGGGCAGCCGCCACCGATGCCACCGTCGAACACCACGTCGCTGGACATGTACTTCAGGCTCGAGAAGCCCGCCTGACCTTGGCCGTCAGTCGTGATCCGCTGGATCGCTTGGAGCGACTGCCAGTAGAAGTTGAAGTAGTTGTTGTCGGCCAGGATGATGTCCGGCTTGTCCGCGCCGCGTACGCAACGCAGCCACAGCTGGTTCATATACGACTGGATGTTCAGGGCAGTGACCGCCGCGCCGCCGTCCGTCAGGCCGGAGAAGCGCTGGTTGCGGAAGAACACCCAGTTTGCGCGGTTGATCCCGCCGATGGTGCCGGTGACAGGGTTGTCAGCGACGAGCAGCGCCAAGCCGCCGATCTGGCGACCACCGTAGCCGGTGCCGTCCGAATAGCAGCCCAGGCTGATGTTGTTCGACATCGTGCGCATGGCGTTCTCGATCCGGCCTTCCAGCAGGTCGATCACGGCTTCCTTGCCCGAGTTCTGCAGCTCTTCCAGGCCCGACATCGAGACGGCGACAGCCGCCTGGGCGTAGTTGAACTCGGCAGCGGTGATGACGTCGCTCGGCGCAACGTTCAGCTGGTCGTAGCCGGAGTACCACTGGAAGGTGCCGTTCTCGGCGTAGTCCATCTCCTCGACGATCGTGCGACCGCCCGAGACAGGCTTGATCCGGCCGCGCTTTTGGAGCTGGGCGAGGATCGCATTGTTCTTCGTCACGTTGTCGCGCAGGTCGCCGGAGCGGTTGCGCAGGGTGGTGGTGACGATTTCACCCAGATTCGGTGAAGGCATGTGAGCTCCTGAAGGTTAGAGTTCGCCGTCAAATGCGGCTGAAAGGGTGTCACGAAGGGTCATTTTGGAGGGATCGCGGGCGACGCTACCAGGAGCGTTACCGCTGACACTCACTGCCGCCGATCTGGCGCGCTGAGCCGCTTGGACGCGACCCGTATTCGCTTGGGAGGTTCGCTTTGCGATCTCCACATCACGAATGCCAGGGTGCAACCACATGGCTTTTTCGTAGGCCGACTTGAGGTCCTGCGCCTGATCACTTGCGATGAGATCCGCCATCATATCGAGGAAGCCGGGCTCCTTGATATAGACGTTGGCCGGATCGCCAGTGAACGCCGCGAGGTCGTTATCGACCGATTGACGGACAGTTTGCACTTGCTGAGCTTGGGTTGTCAAGTGCGTCTCTTCCAACCGCGCGAGGCGAGTGGCGAGTTCAGGGTCGTAGCCCGGTTGGGGCGCACCGTCGGCGCCTCGGCGCGGGGGCTTGACGTTGTAGGCCTTGATGATCTGCTCGACGAGGGCGGTCTTTTGATCCTCGGTGCCCTGGCGGAGGACGCGGGCGGTGTGGAGGAGACCTTTCACCGCGGTCGTCATCGTGCCGTTGTCGGCTCGGATCATGTCCTCGTAGGGGGCAAAGGCGTCCTTGAGCTCGTTGTAGGCCTTGGAGTCCTTGCCGTACTTGTCAGCCATGCGGCCGATGTTTGACTCGTACTCGCGGATGGCGGTCTTGACGGAGGGGTCGAGAGTTGCCCACTTGTCGCCGAGGTGACCTTTCACCCGCTCGGGCACCCGGTCCTCAGGAGGTGCCGGGGCCACCGGCGTGGCGGCGACTTTGAGCTCCTCCGCGGGGGGCGCGGGAGCGGTGGTCGGCTCGGCCTTTTCGACCGGCTCGGAGCCTTTGTCGTACTGGGCAGCGAGTTCGTCCCGGAGGGACGCAGGCGGAGGCGCCGCAGCCGCGTTGTCGTCTTGGGGCGTGTCGTCGACTTGTTGCTCGAGATCCATGATGTTTCCTTGGGCAGGTTAGCGGTTGAAGCGGGCGATGAGCTCCTGACGGAGCCCTTGCGCCGCGGTGAATTCCCTCTTGGGCGCGGGGAGACGTTCATTCCCGACTTCGATGCAGCCGTGAGCGCGGAGATGCTCGCGGTGATGCGATCGGGAAGTGATCTGGGTGCCGTCGACCATCGACTGGTAAGGAGTGATGTCGCCGATGACGGTGGGAGCGGCTTGGCCGAGGTCACGCTCAGAGACCCAGGCGGGGCCGGAGCGGTACCATTTTTCCCCGTTGATTATGCACGAATTATCCCCGGCGATTTCCCGGAGTTCTCCTTGCAGAAACACATAAGAGCGGCGTGTCATGTCAGTCCTCGTCGAGTAGGAGGCGGCGTTGTTGGGCTTGCCGCCTGCGTTTGCGAGCTTCGGGGTCTTCAACCCGTGGCTTGGGTGGGGTAGGTGAGGGGAGTTCGAGCTCGTCAGGGAACTCGAGTGGGGGAGGCGGAGGCGGTGAAGGTGGCGGGTCGATCGCCTCGGCGAGGTCCTTGCGGATGTCCTTGCGGATGTCGTCCTTGGTGCGGACCTTGCGCTTCTTGACGCCCTTGCCAGAGAACGACATGTCGCCGTACACCAGCCCGGTGAAGCCGGGGGCGTTGGACGTCTGGAAGTCGGCGAAGGCGATGGACTCGTTGACCGTGCCGCGGCGGGTGCCGGTTGCTGTCTGGGTGTGGGTGAACGCAACAGTCTCATTAACGTTGTCCACGCCGGGGGTGGTGACCGCTCCGGTTTGACCGTCGGTGAAAGCAACTGATTCAGCCCGAGTGTTCGGGGTTGTCAGCGCTCCTGTTTGGACATCGGTGAATGCGACACTCTCCGCTCGAGTGTTCGTCGTGGTGAAGTTGGCTATTTGCGCGTCCGTGAACGCGATCGACTCGGCGCGGGAAGCCGGAGCCGTGAGGGCAGCTGTCTGGGCGTCCGAAAAGGCGACGGTTTCAGCAACGGCGTTGACAGCAGCAGCTGCGCCGCGAAACGACACTACCAGCATGCCGGGGTTGCTGTCGATCGGCTTGCCGGACAGGTTGATCGACTGCGCGCCGGTCGCAGTAGTAATGCGCTGACAAGAGTAGACCGCGCCGTTGCCGCTATTAACCTCGTCAATCGTCGTGTAGCCGGAAGGCGGAACAGCGGGGGACGGAGACGCGTTGAACGAGCCGTTGCCACGCGGGCAGGTCATTGCAATGACCAACTCGTCAGCGGTGTCGGTCGCCGCTGTCGTGACATCGAAGGTTGTGCTGTAAGACGTTTGGTCGTTTAGCTGGATCAGGATATCGACGAGGTTTGCCCCATCGAGCGGAGTCACTTCGAGCAGTGTGATGCCTGAAGCCGTGTCGGCTCCCGAAGGCGCAATCGTGCCGGTGACGGTGAACGTCCCGCTCGCCGTGGTGATCGGCGCCGTCAGGACCGCACAGACGGTGTCAGCGCCCTCGCAAAAGGCTCGCTGCGTATAGGTGTTGCCCTGGTTGTCAGTCGCTGAGATGCTCGACGGCGCGGTGCCGAACTCGCCCGAGCCGGTGCTGAAAAGGACTACGACCCAATTGCCAACAGTCGGCGTCGAGCTAAACGAACCCGCGCGCGTCAGCGACGGGCCCGCTCCTGAGGCCCGCGTCGACCGCTGGACAATTGAAATCGCCACGACGGTCCTATCAGGTCGCGGTCAGGGTGTAGACGACTTGGAGGGTGTCAAGGTTGACCACCGCACGCGAACCGCCGGAGAAGTCGCCCGCGCTGAGCAAGACGCCGGTGGTGGAGTCCTTCGTCGCTGAGCCGCCGTTGTTGATGAAGCAGCCGAAGACGGTGCCAGAGGAGGTGATCGCGAAGTTCGTCGTCGGCGAGGTCGAAACCCCTGCCACGGCGTTGCCCATCGTGATCGCAGGCCGGTTGCCGGTGTAGGTCGGCGCGTTAGCCAGGCCCTGCTCGAGCCAGCCAGCGTGGGAGGCTTGGGTGTCACCCGCAACCGCCGTGCCGGTGCCTTTGAGGCCCATGACCAGGGTCTGGGTGTAGGCCGAGCCTTTGAGGTACTTGTCCAAGATGTCGTTCCGGCCCACCGTGGTCACGATGTTGGAGAACGTCTCCTCGTGGAGGACTTCCTGGTACTGCTCCATCTCGACGGACAGGCGATCGACTTCGGCTTGGTCGCCGGCTTCGATCGCAGCGTTGCGGGCATTCCAGAGCGGCAAGAACGCCGAGATGTCTGCTTCGCGGGGGCGGAGGTGGCGAACGCGGTACTCACCTTGCGGATGGGTCATGATGACTCCTTAAAAAGGCATGGGTTGCTGGGAGGGTTGCAGCATGGCTGCGGGGTCTTCGAAGGACTCCTCGACGCGGAGGATGTCCCCGGTTTCGGGGTCGTAGATTGGAGTCTTGATGCGCTTGCGGCCCATCTGGGCTTGCATGGCGGCGAGCATCTCTTGGAGGGGAGCAAGGTCCGGAGGCGGAGACGGCTGACCAGCGGGATCGCCGCCACCTTGGGTCTGGGTGTCGAGCGCCCCTCGGATGGTGGCGTATTGCTCGGTCATGGAGGCCATGCCGTCGCTGACGAGCTTGAGGGCGGCCTGCATCTCGGCGATGTCGGTCTTGGTTTCGTTGGCAGCGGCCGCCCGAGCGTTTTCTGCTTGCTCCTGGATGACGGCGATCTCTTTCTTGAGGACCAAGTCGGGGTTCGGCGCCGGAGGTTTGGGGTTAGCGATCCGCTCCTTGATCTTGTCCGCAGCGTCGTCGATGGAGGCTTCGAGGGCCCGCCCGACTGAGAACCCGCGGACGACGAACTTGAGCATCTCGAGGGCAGGGACCGCCATCTCGGGGTTGCCCTCGGACAGGTTCTTCATCGCCAGCATGAAGTTCGAGACTGCCGACATGAAGTCATTCCGGCGGCGGGTCTCGTCCACCTCGTCCAGCTCAACTAGGGATGCCGCTAGCACCTCAATCCGGTACATGCGGGTTCGTTCGTCTTGGAGGAGGGTAATCGCCTCGTCCACGCGGGCTTGGTCCTCGGCTGGCAGTTGATCCGCCGCCGAGATGCGCTTGAGGGTCTCCGCGGAGTACTGCGAGCACATGATTTCGGCCTTGATCTGGAGGATCTTGGTTACGAACTCAGCGACTTCTTGCTGTCGGGCGGAGAGCCGAAGGTTGGCAAACTTGGCCTTGATTTGCTGCGCGCCGAGGGTCTCACTCGCTTGGGAGGCGCCTCGGATGATGTCTGCCATCCCGGTGAGCTCATAGACGGTCTGCTTGACTTGGTCCCGGGCCTCGTAGAGGGAGGTGAGAACCTTGACGACTTGGTCGAGGGGGAAGAAGTCGGTGACGCCCTTGAGCCCGCCCTTCTCGGCGAAGGCAGCCCACTGGTTGACCGGCACCATGCGGTTCTCGACGCCGGAACTCAGCAGGGTCGCCAGAGCCGGCTGCGAGGCGTCGTAGACCCCGATGACGCGGAGGGCGCTCACCAGGAGGCTGATCCGCGCAGTCAGGTTGTCGAGCTCCCGGATTTGCTTCTTGTAGATGGTGAAGTCGGCGACTGGCTCGAGCTTGTCGTTGGTCTGCGTAGCGTAGAGCGGGCGCGGAGTCGGCCAGAAGTCCTCGAGGTTGAGGACGTCTTCCTTGATGTCGAGCGGGGACTTGTACCCCTTCACGACCCAGACGAGGCGCTTAAGTTCCTTATCCCAGACTTCATACACCAGGGCGCGCTTGAGGTGGGCGAGGGAGTCCATCCCGACGCTGGAGGTTGTCTTTTTGTCCTCGGGGGAGATCGGGTCGTAGTCACAGGGGACTTCGTCGAGGTTGGCGCCGTACTTGGGCGCGGTCTCGCCGAAGCGGGCTTTGAGGGCGAGCTTCGAGAAGGGAATCTTCTTGGCGACCCAGCGGACGTCGGCCCAGGTGCGCGCTTGGGAGACGACGAAGTCTTTCCAGAACACGTAGTCGACCGGGGAGTGCTCGTCAGCGATGACTTCGACTGTCTGCTTGGTGACGGAGAGGCCGTCTTCCGAAGGAACGTCTTGCTCTTCCTCGGCGAAGGAGGGCTCGTACCGCACCCAGGCGACGCCCTGGCCGGGGAGGAGCCGGTCAAGCACCACTTGCTTCATGGTGAAGTGAAGGTCGTCGCGGCAGTCGACTTCGTACTGCAGGGCACGCTCGAGGATCATCGAAGCGACTCGGCCGACGGGGTCGCCGTCCTTGAAGCGGCGGGTTACCTCGACCTTCGGCCGACGGGAGTAGGTCGCCGGGGCAAGGGTCTGGACGTTGGCCCAGAAGATGTTGAACTTGGCCCCGACTGGGTCAGGCTGGTTCTGCTCAACCTCCTCCCGATAGCGGCGAGTGATCTTGTCCCCGGCGGCTTGCCATTTTTGGGAAGCCTTCTCCGAGACGGCGATTTCGTCGAGGTAGTACTCGGCGACGTCTTGGGGCGACTGCTCGACCTCGTCGGAGTTGGCTTCGGCGTTGAGGGAGGTGTCGGGTGTCTGGGCGATGTCCATGATTAGGCTTCTGCAAGGAGGCGGCGACGTTCTTCGTCAGCCCAGAGCTCGTCCATTGTCGGCATCTTGGGGCCGGTCATGGGTGGAAGGGAGTCGATAATCCAAGGCCGCGACATCACCCCATACCGGACGTCGTCAGCGGCGTGATCTTCCGCCTTGGTGTCGACGTCGTCGGGCTTGTCGGTGTCCGCAGGGACGGTCTCGAGCGTGCGGATACAGTCTTGGTTTTCGGGGTTGTCGAGGATGTAAAACAGGGGCTTGTTGCCGGTGAGCTCGTTGCCGTTCATCAGCTCGCGGACCTTGTTCCAGCCCGGCACTCGGGCGTTGTCGGCTCGGCGGAGGAGGACTCCCTCGATAGCGAAGGACTCGGCGATGGAGGGACCACCGTCTCGGGTGAACACCGCGGGGTCAGCGGCTATGTACGATAGCTGGTCCCGGCCGATCCGGGTTTTACAGCCGCGGGCAACGGGTCCGGCGTCGAGGCGCAAGCCTTCGTTGGGCTTGCCATTGGAGCCATACCAGCCACCGTAGCGAAGAAGGGCACCACGAGGCAAGCCCCAAGACCCATCACTAACAACCCACAGGCCAAACGAGAAAGGTTTCGCATAGCCCCAGTCAAAGGAGCCAAAGCGGAGGGCGTCTGGCGGGATGAGAGCTCCGAATCGCGCTGGGATGACATGGCGGTTCCTTGAGAACTGGGTGAAGTATGCCCCGACAGGGGAGTCCCAATCGCCGAGGAGCCACGCACGGACGAGGGCGGCTGAACCGGAGAGGGCGAGGTTGGCCACATACTCCGGGTTGTTGCGCATCAGGAGCAAGTTGTCTTGCAGCCGGGAAGGGATGAACACCCGCTCCCGTTCCATGGGTTTGAACCCTTCGAGCTCGATGACGTCTCGAAGGATGGTGTAACCGGCAGGTGCGGGCTTGATGTATCGGTCGTAGACCCAGGCGTGTCCGGGGCCTCCGGGGTTGCCGGTGAGACGCATGCCTGTGGGAGCACCGGTGGCCGACCGCAAGATGCCCAGAAGCTTCTTAATCGGGGAGAAGGAGGGGAAGTTGGTAGCTTCTTCGACGTAGACTCGGGTTCGCGACTGCCCTTGATAAGCTTCAGCATCGGAGTCCTTGTCGAGGTAGCGAAAGGACAGCCGCGCCCCGTTTGGCATGACGAACAGCGACTTCTGGGTGTTGAATTTGGCGCCGAGGGGGAGAAACAGCTGCGACGCCCGCGCCATGACCTCCTCGAGTTGCTTCTGTTCCCGCCGGAAGAAGATTCCGGAGGCAGCCTGACCGCACTCTTGCTGGTGCTGGAGCCAGTCCCCGAGGGAGGCCTCTGTCTTACCGCCGCCGCGCGCACCGCCGAAGAAAACTTCGAAGATGGGGCACTGGATGAGGGCGGTTTGGGGGCCTTCCTGGGGTTCCCAGAGGACGGTCGGCTCGGCCATTACTGCCCCGGCGGCATCCCTTGAGCGGCGTCCTGCTCGGACAGTTGGCGAAGCTTCTGGATCAGCAGGGCCTTTTGCTGCATGCGCTGCTGGGGGGTCAGAGGCGGGCCGCCGAAGCCGGACTGGCTCATGCCGCCCATCGGAGCGGGCGGAGGCGGAGCCATCCCCATCGGGGGCTGACCGGCCATGCCGGGAGGCGCCATGCCGGGTTGGAGGCCGGCTTGCTGTTCGCGAGCCATGTTGACGGCTGCGGGGTTGAGAGCGGGTGGCATCGGCATGAGTTACTCCGTACGTTCAAAGTGAGGGGTGTCGATGAAGGATTTCCAGTTCCCGCCCCAGCGGTTCTTGGGGTCGAGGGACTCCCAGAAGGTGCCGAACTGCTGAAGGTCCTCCTTCCGGTAGGTTAGGTTGCCTTCGAAGAAGATGTTGAGGTCGATCGCCTGGCGGACGAGGTGCCGGGAGGCCGAAGTCTTGGATTTTCCCTGCTTGAGGTAGATGGCTTGCTGCTCGGCAGTGCGGAAGAGTTCCCCGCCGGTGCAGGACCACCCCTCGCGGGAGTGGATCTCGGTGATCAGGGCGGCAGCGTCCCGAAGAAACTTGGACTGGGCGGCGACGAGGGGGCTCATTCGGCTTCCTTAGTCAGTTTGGCGATGGTCATGTCTTTGGTGCGGGAGGTGCGCGTTGTCCCGAACTCGTAATTGTAGATGTTGTCCAGGTAGCCAAGGAAACGGCCGAGGACGAGGGTAAAGATGCCCTTCGTGTACTCGGAGATGTCGGCCGACTTCCAGATGACCCAGACGAGCCAGAGGATCGCGGCCACGGCGATGGCAAACATCAGGTTTGCGCGGAGATTCGCACCGGCTGCCTTGACGATTTCCGAGTCCCGAACCCGAGCGGACGCCTTGTCGGCGATTTCCGAGCCGAACCACGCCAGTTCGCGCTCCTTATCCGCTTGGTCGAGGCTCAGCAGGAACTCAGCGTGTTTGAGTTCGAGCTCGCGGAGCTTGACTCGGCCTTCTTCGGACCCAAGCAGGTCGGGGATGTTGACCCCGAGCTTGTCCTGGATGACCTCCGACCCCTTGGTGGCAAACGCCTTAGCCAAGATGGGGAGGCCGGCTTGGAGCAGACCGGCGATGATCGGGGCCATGAGGGCTCCTTAGGCTTGAGCGCCGTCGGCGCGGGGCATCTCGATGACGAGCGGGGCTGGTGCGTGGCGAGCCGCCCAGTCCGAGGCCGAGGCGATCTTGGCCGGGACCTGGACCACGACGGCCACGTTGGTCGTTGACCCCGCTCCGGGCACCCGAGCCCCGTATCCGAGGGCTTTTGTCGACAGGTCGGCGGACTTGAGGAGAAACTCATCCGTGAGGGGCAGGGGCCCGGAAAGCTTCTCCCGAATCCGGTCCAGGGACTCCGCGGCCACCGCCTGCAGCCGATCGTTGATCGTAGCCTGGAGGATGGGGTCTACCAGCTCTTTCTTCCGCTCGGCGAGCCGAGACTGAAACGCATCCGAGTTAATCACCAGCGAAACCCAATGCGGACGGCGGCCGAAGATCTCCGCAATCTCATTTTGGTGAATCTCGGGCCGCTGGATGATGAGGTCCACCATCGCATCGTGCGAGTAGCGGACCCGGTCCAGAATCTGCCGGTTCGGGTGGTCGGGGTCGTAGGCTGGCATGCGTCGCATCATAGGGGGTCGGTGTCGGAGTGTCAAGCCCCGTTTTTTAGACCCTCCACCTCCGTGGACATACCGCTAAAGTCCCGCGCACAGGGACTCCCGCCTGCCGACACTATGGGGGGGGGTGGTCTGGTAGGCGGTGGCTATGAACCAGAGTGGGGCGTTAGCGCGGATCGGGCCAGGTGCAAGATGTGTGCCACCCCCTAACTGCGGGGTAGGTGACACGGAGGGGCGGCTTGGGACAGGATGCGGCACCGCGTAACGGGGAGTAACCATTATTAGTGGGGATTACCCTGGGATTATCCCCGGTTGGCACGCCGGGCCTGACGTAATGGGGCACATTCGGGGCTGGCACAGGGTTCGCATATAGTCTAGCGTCGATCCCCGACACCACACATAGGAGTTACCCATGCTAACCCTGACGTTTTACCATCCCCGGTTCCCCCTGCTCAAGTCCGTATCCACCCCCGACCGATACGCGGCCGGCATCCTCCGCATGGCGTTGATGGTCGGTGGGTACAAGGTGCGGGTTTGGCGCGGTGGCGCCCTGGCGACAGTTTGACCCGCAGGGGTGTTTGACCCCGTGTCCCCGGTGGGGGCACGTCACCCCCTGTTAACGCCCTGTTAACGGCCTGTTAACGGCGGAGGTACTTTGAACGGTGCCCCCTAGGGCGCAAACCGGGATGGGCGTTAGGGAATGGCTATGGACACCCCCACCGTCATAGGGTGTCCCACAATGTGGGATATCAGTTACAATTTTTTTTTTAGTGAGTACTAACTAACTAACCAGCCAACCACACCCCGGCCGGGTTAGGGGTAACGTTTCAAAGACCCTGTGTCGTTAGCAGGTCGTTAGTAGGGCATGTACAGGGGTCGATTAGGATACGATGTACCCCCATCGGGGCAACGTGCCCTAATCGTCCGGTGGACCCAGCCTATCCGGCATCCGCCCACGGCATCCGCCCCTCGCAGTTACAAATTATAGGGTTTCCCCTAGTATCGCCAGACCCGAAACCGACGATACTAGATCCAACGCACCAAACGGTGCGGCATCCGGCCCCCAGGCCTAATCAACGTCCCACGGGACAAAAGGAGTTTCATCATGGCAAAGCGCGAACCCGAAGTGGAAGTGGTCACGATGTTGGACGGCCGCGCCGTCGAGTTCACCGGCAAGACCCGGCTCCGTAAAACGGTGGACATCGGCGCCGATGGCACCGTGACCCTGCACATGGATTTTCGCAACGGTGAGGCGCGTCACATCGCCCTGCCGGAATCGTTGATCCTGAAGGCGGCCGGCCACGGCCTGTCGCAGAAGTTCGGTGACGAGATCTCGTCTGTCGACGACATCGAAGACGCGGTGGAGGCGATCGACACCCTCGCCGAGCGCGTGGCGAAGGGCGACTGGAATGTCGGTGCCACGGGTGGCTCGGGCATGGCCGGCGCATCGATCCTCGCCAAGGCGCTGGTCGAGGTCACGGGTCAAACGGTGTCGGTGGTGCGCGAGTACCTCGGCAAACTGGACAACAAGACCAAGGGCGAACTGCGCAAAGACCCCAAGGTCCGCCCGGTCATCGAGCGCCTCGAAGCGGAGAAAGCCGAGCGCGCTGCCAAGCGCGGCAAGGCTGCCCCGACGGTGGACACCGCCGCGATCCTGGCTGGGTTGACCGCGCCCGCCGCGTGATCGGCACGGGGCTAACCACCCCGGTCCGGTTTGACCAGACCCCCGTGCCTACCCGGTGCGGGGGTTTTCTACTTGCGGCGCCGTTCACCCCGTAAGGCGTCACGAACCAACGCAGCGCGTGCGTCGTCGTCGGTGGCAGGTGTACCCCCAGGGACCACCCAAAAAACGCCCTGGCGGGCTTCTAGGCGCCACGATAGGCACGCTATGCGGTGGAGTGGGTGCGTGGGGGCCGCGCGTAGGGCTATGATGTACCCGCGCCACCGTTTGCGCACCTCGCCAGGGGGCAACACCGATGCCCGGCCGTAGATCGGTGGCAACGGCCCACCACCCCGGCGCAGAGCTTCGCTAAACGCCAGGGGGAACACGGCGGGCGGTTTGGCGCCCCATTCAACCGGCACGATCCGGCCCCCTGTCGGCATTCATCATATCGAGCAGTCGGTTTAACGATGCCGATGCGGCTGCAGTGTCGACCACGGGTGCGGGTTGCATGCCGAGCGCGGCCTGGATTAGGGACGGCCCGACTTGATGGGATACCGGCTGGACGAGGAGGCCGTCATCGAGGACGCGGAAACTGATCTGACTGATGGCTTCGACATCGAGACCGCAGGTCTGTGCCGAATCGGGGTCGCGCGCCACGGCCTTACGAAACGCATAGAGCTCGGAGCGGAGGCTCAGTGCCTGCGTGCGGGTACAGGGGATGGTAAAGCCCGCATTGGTATCGCGCACCCGATCGAACAGGGCGCGGTATTCGACTAGCGGGTAGTTGCGGATCGGGCGAACGCGTGCCATGATGGAGCTCCGGGGTAGGTGGTGGGGGCTGATGTGGTATTGTGGCATCGGTGGGGGTCGGTGTCAACTATGGGGGTTAGTGGGGCCATTGAAACAATCAATCCCCCAATCACGGGAATTATGACATACTAATTAGGTGCCATTACCCCCGACCATCCACCCAGGAGCCGACCCCATGATCCTACGTAAATACGCTAACGGACTCGTTGCCGTAAACCAGGAACCCGTCAACGGGTGGCTAATGTCATTCAACCCCGACGACGATCGATTTTACGTCGTGGCGCCCGCGGCATCAGGCCCACACGGCATCGTTGCAAAAACCTTCGGCGGCACCATCGCGTCGGGTTTCAAAAATGCTCGTGAATTCGCGCGGCGCAATCAGCCATTTTCCCGCATCGATTAACCCGTGGGGCCTCGTGCCCCATTCTAGGAGCCTACCCCATGCGAAACCTTGCCACCGCATCCACCACCCCCCAGGCCACGCTCGCGCCCCTGGCCCACCGTCACCCAATGGCGATCGCCGCTGACATCCGGCGCCATATGCCCCAGGCCACAGCGACCTGGACCTTCACCCGCCCTTACGTCATTGCGATGGACAACCTCGACTCGTGGCTCGGCACCTATGGGTGCGAATCGGCTCGCGAGATCGGCCTGCGGTTCCTGTGCAATGCCGGTCAGTGGAAGGGCCCCGACGCCAAGCGCATCAAGAATGACATCCGCCGCGCGCTCGGCATGGCGGAGGCAAAATGAGCACCGTTGACAAGACTTTCGCCGATCGGATCGCAGCCGGCAACGGCTGGCTCGACGGTGACAAAGACAACAGCCTGGGGGACAACCCCCGGACTGTCAAGATCGTGGAGTACGACAACGCATGGGGCGGGAAGTCCTATGGCCTGATCTTTGAGGGCTGTGACCCCGACCGCTATGCGAAGTCAAAGTTCGTGCGGAACCCCAGGGTTTATTGGGAGGCCAAATGACCCGCCTTCGGCTTTGGCTCCGCATTCTGTTCGCACCGACGACAGACTCACGGGCGTTCGACAACCTCAGTCCCTACCCCAGCGCTGACGAGATCGCGCAGTTCAAGGCCACAAATGGACACACACATTCTGACCCTGGCACAGACCTTCGTGAAGTTCACGAGGGAGGGCTGGCAGCTCCCAGCGTGGTTGCACATCCTAGCGGACCAGTGGGGTGTTGACATCAGCCGGGTACGGGGTCACGCCCCTTACTATGTGTGCGAGTTTGAACTACCTCAACCCTGGGAGCAGACCCAATGACATCCCCACCAGCGCCGAAGATCGAGCTCACGGCTTTGCTCTCCTCCGCATCCGCCCGAGTCCGCGAGGCCGAGAAGCGGCAGGAGGTCGAGAAGGCGATCAAGGGCGCCCGCACGGCGGCGGTTCGCATGGAGGCCGTCCAGCACCTCGCAGCACTCGACTGGCGCACCACGGGGGTTGTCTATCGCTACACCCAGTGGTCATGCGCATGCGGGAATGCGGGCCAGTCGCCCGGCACCGTGTTCGCGCACCAGGAACACACCCGAATCGCCAACACCACGCGGCTGCAGGCCTTCGGCTCGGGCACCCCGTGGCCGGATGAGCGCACCCCGCGATGGCACAAGGCCGACACGCAGGACGTACCCTTCTGCGATGTCTGCATGCTGACCGACCTGGGCTTCGCCCGCCCCATGCCCGAGCGACGCACGGCACCCATCGTCAGCGATCGACGCGGGGAGTTCTCCCGCGAGTGGGATACGTTCCGCGCCCCGGCACCCGATGCTGCTGATTCCATTGACACTCAACCAGGAGAGCTATAATGCCGACAGTCAGAGTTACGATAGCGGGGATGAATCTTGAGCTCCGCGGCGTTCGCACCAAGGGGTTCCGCGGCACGCTCGAGATGCCGCCCGAGCCGGCAGAGTGTTTCGTCGAGGAGGTGTACCTCATCACCAAGCCCGGTGCGACGAGGCCCGAGGAAGGCGCTCCCGACCTGTACCCGTTGATTGAGTACTTTGGTGGGACAGACGACCTCGACGAGAAGTTTGCTGAAGCCCTCAAAGGAGACGACACATGCCATCGCGCTTGAAGGCCCTCATGGCCAGCTGGTTTCAACCAGCGACACCTGCAGCTATCCGCGAGCGGGTCCGGCTCGAGGCCGCAGAATTGCGTGACTCCCACGCACGCGCAGCGGTGTACCACAGCCAGATGCGCGAAACCTACGCCGCGATTGCGAAGGCGACGCGGCCGGTCGGCGCTGGGCAAGGAGACTCCCAATGACCATCGTTACTGAACACAAGTTCCCGCCCATTCCCGACCGCCGCTTCGATTGGGTAGCCTACGTCGAGGGCGAGGAAGAGGATGGCCCCTACGGGTACGGGGAGACCGAGGCCGACGCGATCGAGGCGCTGGTCGCCCAGCTCGAGGATGAGGAGCCCGACATCAGCGAAGCGGTTAACCGGGCACACGAGCGCTTTGAGGGGATGGAACGATGACCATTCAACGCATCGACCTCGAAGGCGGTAAGTACACTCTCATCAACGACAACGGCAAGCTAACCGCACTGCGGTATAATGAGCCCTGGCGCGACCTGTGTGGCGACAAGCTCATCGCCGCTCTGGTGGCAGAGCGTGATGAGTTGGAACAGCGTAAGGATGCGGCCTACCTGGAGCGCAACCAAGTCGTGGCCGCGCTGGCGAAGTGTTTTCCGTCAGGCGTAGCACGCACGGCTATCGAAGGCTGGTCAGAAGACTGGCACGGCTGCGTGTACATCGACCTGCCGACCGGGCAAGCGTCGTGGCACTTCCACGACTCGCAGGCGTACCTGTTCGCCGATCTGCCGCCCTACGTTGGCGGCTGGGACGGCCACACGACGGACGAGAAGTACGAGCGACTCGCCGCCCTTTCCCCCGCACCGAACCAGGAGACACCGCGATGACATGGATCGCCGAATGCCGAGCAGCGCGCGCCGAGTTCAAACGCAACGGGAAAAGCTACTTCAAGACCTCTCGCGGCATTCTGCGGGTAACGGTTGAACATTTCTCAAACGGGCCCTCACCGCTCTATTCGGAAGAGCTAATTGAAGTTCACCCGCTTGTCGATGTTGACCAGTTTGAGTACGACAACGAGGAGACACCATGACCGTCCGACTGAGAGATGCGGCGCAGAAGCTACGAGAAGCCGTCGAAGGCGGGGCCAGTGAGTCCGATGTCATTCAGATGCTGCACGCCCTCGCCGCGCAACCGGAGGCGCCCA
>JANODF010000519.1:0-5842 GCA_031412555.1 Archangium sp.
CGCCAGCCGACCCACGTGATCTCAGGACGCAGCGCGATCGCTTGCTCAGCCTCGCGGACGATCGAAGCGCAGTGAGTCGCCCGGAGTTCAAAGATGTTTCGACTCTCGCCCTGTACGTCGAGTGGTGCCGACTGGCTGGGGAGAAGTGCCACATCTCCTCTTCGGCCTTGCGGCGCTACTTCTCGATGATCAGGGCAGTGGCACCCGGGAAGATGCAGCCACCGTGGCCGGCGGAGGGATATCCGATGCTGCTTGAAGAGGTGAACTACGCCTTCGATTCGGTGATGAGAGACTTCGCAATGCAGTCATCACTTCCTGAGGACATGGTTCTCAAGGGTGGTCCGAACGGGAGCATCGAGTTCGAGAGAAGGCGGCCCACCAGCGGCGCCATCAAGATTCCAATGACGCTCTTCTCCGAAGAGCTCGATGCGTCGGTGCCGGTCGAGTGCGACGCGTACCCATTCGAAGAATAGTGGCCTGGTCGATCCTCCCGCCGGACCACCTCCCCGTTGATCAGATTCTGCTTCACGAACTCGATCGCCTCGAACCCCGCGGCTGCGCGGGTCTCCTGGACTCGCCACCGAGGGAAAGGACACTGCAGAGTAGTAGCTGACCGTGTCGTCGCGCGGCCGGAAGAGGCCCTCACTGCCGGGTGAACCAGCCGTTCGCGCAACCGGTGTGTCTCGGCGGACTCCTGGGCACCTTGTGTAAGGGCTGGTTGGTTGACTAGCCCTCGCAAGGTAGGCGGATCACGCGGGCAGCCATTCTGAGAGGGCCGTCCTCGCCCTTAGTGCGTCGACTGGCGTTCAACGACGCCGGCCGAGAATCACGTCCTGGTCTTCGCCAGGCGCGACGCGGTCACGCTGGTTCCGACGACCCGCGAGCAGCGAGACGTCGGCCTGCTGCATGACCACCTGACGCAGCAGCAACATCCTGCTCCTGGTGAGCTCGAGCACCGCCGCCAGCATCCTCGGTGCACGGGCTGCTGACTCAGCGTCGGGCATGCTCGCCGTATCGAGCAACTCGGCGATGAGCTGCGCCGACTCGAGCACGCTCGCAAGCTCCGCCAGTTCATCGGCGAGGCTGACCCGCTTCATCGCGACGCTCCCGCCGCCTTGCAGCGAGCCTTGAACTGGCAACCGCGACACTGCCAGCCACGAATCGGAAACGAGATGCCTGCTTCAACGGCAGCAAGCACGCCGACGGCAGTTCGCAACAGGTCCTCGATGTCATTTGCGTCTCGTCGCAGGTCTTCAACCTGCACCGCCGGCACCTTCGTCTTCGTGATCACATTGAACTTGAGGCCAACGTCTCCCCATCCCTACAGCCGTGCGGCGTAGGCGTACGCCGAGGGTTGAACGTCGAACATCAACTGGTCTGCCGTGTACCGACGAGCTGCAGACTTGTGCTCGACGATGGTGCGGTGGCCGTCTTCCTCGATGACGAGGTCAACGACTCCAGTCAGCCTGATGTCGAGCACCTCGCCCGTGTCGGGGTGATGCAGGTCGACGGTGAAGTGCTCCTCCACCGCCAACACCTTCGACCCAGCGAGAGGGTGGGTGAGGGCGGCATGCACCATCTCGAGACCCTTCGCCTGCAGCAGGTCGAGGGTCTCGCCTTCATCAACGTGCTGCAACGGCACCTCGCCGTTGCGCGCAGCCGTGAAGGAGTCGACGAACCGCTGCTTCGACGCCGCCAACGAGGGCGACGTCTCGCCGGCCTTGAGCCAGCCGTAGTGATGCGCCAGCGCTTCGTGAAACGCGATGCCGAAGGCCAACGGCAGCGGCACGAACTCAGCCTCGGCCCCACGCACGTACCGGTACTCGTACGCGCGAGGGCACCGAAGCCACGACTTCAGCTGGCTCACGCTGAAGAACAAGCCATCCGGCCTGTTGTACGCGTTCACGACGCGAGGCTCTGGCCCGGCGGGTCAGCGTGGTGGTGGCCGGAGCCGTTGCTGTTGAGCTGCGCCTGCAGCGAGTTGATGACGACGCTCGCCTGCTCGCGCGAAAGGAACTCGAGCTGACAGTTGAACTGCGTCTTGACCCGGGACCGCAGCGCCGCCGGGTCCGTGCCCAGCTTGCGACTGATGGCCATGATGGCCGCGACCTGCTTCGAAGAAATCCGCCCACGCTCAGCAGACTGACTCTGCGGCTGAGCGCGCGGTGCAGCAGGCGGCGTCGGGACTGCGCACGCAGGCGCCCGCACCACGGTGGTCATCGGTGCGGCCGGTGCGTCGTCGTTCGGCACCGCATCGTCGTCGATCGAGCCCTGGTAGGCCTCTCGTCCAACGCCGAACATCGCGAGGCCCTTCTTCAGCGCGTTCGTGAACGCACCCTTTCGAGCATCGGCTTCGCTCGAACTCACGTGCCCGCCGTCGGCAAGTGCCTCAGCGAAGGGAACCCACTGACCGTTTTCCCACGAACCCAACTCGACGGTGAGGTCGCAGAGAGCTTCGAAGGCCGGTCGCCCGTTGCCTCGGGTGATTTCCTTCACGGTGACGGTTCGGTGCGCCCTGAAGCTGCCGAAGCCCAACACCTCATTCACGCGGTTGATCACGTACTGGTACTTGATGCCCGTTGTTGAATAGCCCTTGCCCGTCACCTTGCCGTCGGTGCGTTCGATGGCCTCCTCGGGAAAAGGAGCAGCGAGAGCGGCGTAGATCTTCTTCTTCGTATTCTCATCCATGGGTGTTGCTCCTCGGGCTGCGTGAAACGACAGAGCCCCCGCTCCGCGGAATGCGGGGCGAGGGCTCGGTCGGTGTTGCTGCTTCAGAAAAGTGGAGCGCCGCGGCGCCAGGTACATGCACGCCGCGGCGGTCCGAACCTCAGCTCTGCCTGCGTTTCCTCGGCCGGAGCGAAGCCGTGATGACCGTAAGAACTGCCACCACGACTTCGAGCACGACAGGGGACGTCAGGACCTTTTGCCATTTGGGCATCGGGTATCTCCTCGGGTACCGCCGCGCGGCGGAAGTGGGTGTGGCCGCGGAGATCGCGGAGCCGAGGGTTGCTACAGAGTGAAGAGCGCCTCTGCCGTGCGGTCGTCGACGGCGTCGAGGCTGTGAATCGCTCGGGCATCGTCACACCAGGGCATCAGCGAATCCGCTGACACACCGATGCCGACTCCCAACACGGTGACCTTGAGTTGCTCGGCGAGTTTGCGGATAGCGGGAGCGCTTTCCGTATCGCTCTCGCCATCGGTGATGAGCACCACGTCGGCCTTCTTCATGGCGCCGGTGCTCTCCTGGATGATGGAGAGCGCACGAGCCATGACGTGCGTGATGTTCGTTCCGCCGCTGCACGCGGTGAACAGCGTCTCTTCGGGAAGCTGCCCGCCGACTTCGACGATGTCTTCGCGCTTCACTGCGCCGTCGAAGGCAACGAGGGCAAACGGTCGACGTTGACGCTGCGCTACGTCGAGCAGCGCCAGCGCTACCGCCGTGGCCCAGATATCCGCTGCTCCCTCCATCGATCCCGATTTGTCGATCGCGACGACCAGGGGTCCGCGCCCCAAGCTGTCAGTGCCAGACAGTCTGTATTGCATGACCTTTCCCTCGAGCAGGCTGGCGAGGAACGCCTTGCGCAGGAGCGGGTGACTGAGCTTCACCAACTCGGAGGGAAGCACCCGTGAGAGGTTCGAGCCGAGTTCGACGTCGGAGACTTCGTCGGCTCCGTGCCTCACCTTCGCCTTCTGTTTTGCAGCGGCGATCCGCTTGAACTTGCCAGCCAACATCGCGATCCGCGCCAGGCGTTCGTCACGCCTGAGGCGCTGGCTGAGCTGACGGGCCGGCGACCCGTCGGTGCGCGCACCCTGACTGGTGCTCGTGCCGAACCCGACGGCGCTGAGACCCTCCGCTGCCTCGCGGTCTTGTCCGATGGTCTGCGACGACTTCTCGCAGGCTGCTGCCATCGTACGACGCAGCACCGGAGGCTTCACCGTGTCGGCGGGCCGCTGGAGGTGAGGTGCGAGCGCCTCCATGAGCTTCTCGACAGCGGTGGCTGAGGCCTCTGCGTCACCGAGGCACTCCTGCGAGAGCCGCAGGAACGCCGGCAGCTCCGAGCAGAGCTGGTGCAGCTTCTCTGCCCACGCGAAGAGCTCGGCGTCTTCGCTGTTGTCGTTGGCGGCGACCTTCTCGCTGCCGCCGGAGTACAGACGGTCAAACAGCTCGTCCTCCAGCTTCCTGGTCGCCGTGTCGTCCTTCTGCACGGGCGGCAGGTCACGAGCTTCGCGGTGCAGATACACGTGCCACTTGGGCACGTCATGCACGAGTCTCAACACGGCTACTTCTCCGCCCGGCGAAGGCCGAGGCCGCTGCTCACGGAGCGCGCGAGTTCTTCGTGCATCGCCGTGATGTCGACCTCGGCGGCATCGATGGAGTCTTTGGCGCGCCGGCCCGCCGAGTTGCCGAGCCTCTGCAGCTTCGACATCTGCTGAGTGAAGGTCTCCAACGCTTGGGCCGCCGACGCGATGAACGACTTCCGGTCGCCGGACTTGAGGGCCGCCACCTTGTCGGCGGTCTCCTTCGCAGCGTCCAGAATCTCGAGCGCCTGGGTTGCCACGGGATCAGCCAGCTGACCGACGAGCTTGCTGATCTTCGCGCGCTCCTTCGGCTCCCGCCAAAGCGCGTCGACCAGGAGCGTGAGGTCCTCGGGCGTCGTCTGCTTCTCGCCCGCGAGCCACGCCGTGGCCTGCACAAGGCGCAGTGACTTCTTCCAACGGCGGTCACTGGCGATGATGCCCTCGGCCTTGCAGGCGTCGCGAATGCTGATGAGCGCCTCGACGGTGGCATCGGTGATCTTCTCCTTCAGCACTTCCGCCTGTGCAGCGCGGAGCGTCTTCATGTCGAGGGTGACCGCGGACTTCGGCTCGGGCGCCACCAGCACGTCCCTGAGGTGCTGAGGCCGCAGCAGGTAGTCGACCTGGAATCGCAGCGCGAAGCGGTCGAACAACGCCTCGAGCTCCTTCCCCTCGGGCAGCTCGTTGCTGGCGCCGAACATCGTGACCAACGGCACCTGCATGGGGGCGCCGTCGTTGTGGAATATGCGCTCGTTGATGAGCGAGAGCATCGCGTTGAGGATCGCGCTGTTCGCCTTGAAGCACTCATCGACGAAGGCCCACTCGGCCTCGGGCAGCATGCCCGTGGTGACACGAGAGAACTTGTCGTTCTCGAGGCCCTTCAGCGAGACCGGCCCGAACAACTCCTCCGGGGTGGAGAACTTCGTGAGCAGCCGCTCGAAGTACGAGCCGCCGAAGGCCTGGGCGAGGGCACGCACCAAGGCGCTCTTGGCGGTGCCAGGGGGGCCGAGGAGCAGAACGTGCTCACCGGCGAGAACAGCAGCCAGCGAGCCGTCGACAACTTGGGTGCGCTCGGGGAAACGGGACATCAACTCGCCGCGAAGGGCGTTGAAGAGCTTCTGCATGGTGGTGCTCCTTGATGAAGGGCCGACGGCCAGAACCCAGGGGCTCCGGCCTTCAGCAACGAGGGATCAGTGAGGCTCTGCTACTGCGAACGCCAGTTGCTCCAGGCTCGGCGCAGGACGCCTGCCCACGAGCCATTGGCGATGTATTCGGTGAGGGCGTGCCCCCCGGGCTTCTGTTGGAGGACACGAACCAGCTCGTCTTCGGCGAGCGCCGTAAGGGCCGCACGGTTCGACGCATGAACGTTGTCCTGTTGGTTGTATACGGCGATCAGCGGGTCGCGCCAAGAAGCACCGAGCTCGAGCGAATCGGGCACGTTGTCCCCGCCCAAGAGGGAGCCGCCGGCGCAGCGTGCATCGAGGTGCGTGCCCGACAGGAAGAGCGCGGCTCCGCCGGAGTAGGCGCAGCCATAGAAGTGATCGAC
>JANODF010000520.1:0-12872 GCA_031412555.1 Archangium sp.
ATTTTGTTTACAAAGCGCGAGTTGGCTCGCTGTCACCTGATCAACGCCAGCTTCAGCGCGTGCAACGAAACCCACGCGCCGCGAGGCCAGCTCGTCGCGAAGCCGGAGCAACGCCAGAAGACCGGCCGCCTTCCCTCAAGCAGAGAGCGCCGCGATCTGGGCGACCACTTTCAGCGCTTGCCGACTTCGCCACCACCAGCCGTGGTGCCACGATCGTCGACGAGTCCGTTCGGGTTGGGCCCATCGAGCGTCTCGCAGCGCAGCAACGACTCGGAAGTCTGGAACCCGAAACAGCCGTCTTCCGCGTGGAAGTACACGACGCTGAGGTCGCGCCCCAGCGCGAGGTTGTTCACGTCGCAGTCGCTCGCGAACGTCGTGCTCAGCGGCTGCGGCTGGCCCGCAGCGAGCTCCAGCTCCATCCAGCTGCCATTGCTCAAGTAGGTGAGCACGAACGCGCTGCCCCGCTTGTGGAGCGAGTAGTGCTGCACCGAGTCTTCCTGCGAGCGCCACTGGTACAGGCCGAACGAGGTGTCGCCCGTCTCAAAGTACAGCTCACGGTTGAGAGTCACCGCACCCGTGGCCGTGTTGATGAGCTGGTACAGCACGCCGTGCTGGCCGCTGGCGTTGCCACCAGAGCGGGCGATCAAGGCCTGCCCATCGGTCGCCGCCACGATCACCCCACCCGCGGGGAAAAGCATGGTGCCACCGTCTGAGCCGGCCACGCTGAACGACGGTGCCTGCTGCGGATCGCGCACGAACGGCTGCGGCAAGGCGACCCGCGACGTGGGCTGGAGCGTGGTCTCGTCCAACACGGCGATCTGATCCAACGGCTGCGGGCTCAGGAAGGCGGCGAAGTGGCCGTCAGCGGCGGGATCCAGCAACCCGGTGATGCCCACGCCCGCACCGCCGTCCGGCAACACGGCGTCCCACCCACTCGACCACAGCGAGAGCAACCGGCCCTGCACCGCGTCGCCCATCAGGCCGTCGACCTGCTGCGAAGTGAGCCGGGTGCCGCCGTCGAGGTCGAGCCCTGCACGCATCAGCCCCTGATCGCCGTTGTAATAAATACCTCGGCTGGTGAGCACCGGCCCCGAACGATCATCCCCCGCCTCGTCGCCGATCTCGATCGCGATGCAGGTGGCCGGGAGCACGCCATGGAAGGTGTTCTGAATCGAACAGCCCGTGCCCGTGAACTCGAGGTGCACTTCGATGACGGCAGTCGCGCCCAGATCGTCGGTGAGGGTCACTTCGATGGCTGCGCCGGCGACATGCGCGCCCGGGGTCAGTCGGACTTCTCCGTTGGGCCCGCTGGAGAACACCAGCGCCGAGCCCGACGAGAGCACGCGCACGCTGGTCTGCACCACGCGGCCGTCGAGGTCGTTCGAGGTGATCGGCAGCACGATGGGGTTCTGGGTGCAGTCGGCCACCACCAACGTCGTGCTCGAGGTGAGGCGCGGCGTCAGGTTGCAGGTGACGAACGAATCGGTCTGCTCCGTGACGGCGAGGGTGCCATCGGCGTTGGTGTCGGCGCCGTAGGCGATGCGCAGGTAGCCGCCCGGGCAGGCCGCGTCGGCCGCGCCGATGAACGTCTTGCTCAGCAGCACCAGGTTGGCGCTGCTCGAGGCCGGGGTGCACAGGTACTCCGAGGAGGTCACCTCGGTGGGCTCCAGTGTGTCGTTGCCGTTGGTGTCACGGCCCGTCTCCAGCAGGTAGCCGCCCTGCGCGCAGTTCGCGCCCGCGGCTTCGGCGGTCACCTTGTTGAGCGAGGTCACACCCGTGGTGCCCGGGGCGCCCGCAGCGCCGTTGCAGAGGTAGTTCGTGCTGACCGATTCGCTCTCCGCCACCACGCCGTCGCCATCGGCATCGATGCCCGTGCGCACCGCGAGGCCGCCGGTGGCGCAGTTGCTGCCCGCGGGCTCGGTGACCGCCGAGGTGCTCACCGCCGTCGAGGCGCGGCAGCCCAGGGTTGCAGCGAGACAAAGACCGACGACGGCAGACCCAAGCTTCGGTGTGGCAATTCGAATCATGCGCCGGGTCTCACACAGGGCCCCCGCCATTGGCCAGAAGGAATCAGGAGTTCGCTCAGTGCTTCCCAGCCGGAGCGCCCCTGCGGTAAGGCCGCCCCTCACCTCAACCAAGGATTTCCCCCGTGCGCATCATCGTCACCGGCTCGCTCGCTTACGACTACATCATGAACTTTCCGGGCAAGTTCGCGGACCACATCCTCCCGGACAAGGTCCACATGCTCACGGTGAGCTTCCTCGTCGACTCGATGAAGAAGATGCGCGGCGGCACCGCCGGCAACATCGCGTACACGCTGGCGATGCTCAACGCGAAGGCGGCGGTCGTCTCGGCGGCAGGCCAGGACTTCGCCGAGTACCGCGACTTCATGACCGGCAAGGGCATCGACGTGCGCGGCATCAAGGTCGTGCAGAACGAGTTCACCGCGTCGTGTTTCATCAACACCGACCAGTCGAACAACCAGATCGTCGCGTTCTACCCGGGCGCAGTGGTGCACGCGCGTGAGGTGACCCTCGCGTCGCTCGGCCTCGAGAAGGGCGACTGGGTGATCATCAGCCCCACGGACCCCGAGTCGATGGCCAAGCACACCGCCGAGTGCAAGAAGGCCGGCGTCAGCTACATCTTCGATCCGGGCAAGCAGGTGCCCCGCCTCGACAAGGCGCAGATCCTCGCGGGCCTCGACGGCTGCGCGGCCTTCGTCGGCAACGACTACGAGTTCGGCATGATGGCCAAGTCGACCGGCCTCACCGAGCAGCAGCTCTTCGACATGGCGCCGCTCACCGTGATGACCCGCGGCGATCAGGGCTCGCGCTTCATCGTGAAGGGCAAGCCCACCATCGAGATCCCCATCGCAGCGCCGAGCGCGGTGATCGACCCCACGGGCGCGGGCGACGCGTACCTGGGCGCGCTGGCCTTCGGTCTTTCGAAGAACCTGTCGTACGAGGTCACCGGCCGTCTCGCAGCGCTCGCCGCGACGTACGCGATCGAGCTCAAGGGCTGCCAGGAGCACTTCTACTCGGTCGACGACTTCGCCCGCCGCTACCAGGCGACGTTCGGCGAGAAGCTCGAGCTGACCTGAGCATCAGCAGCACCAGCCACGCGGCCGCGGAAGCCGCGTTGGCGCCGCAGCCGCAGCCGACCTGGAAGTTCCCCGGCGAAGGGGGAACTTCCGGGCCTCCATCGGGTGGTCCCGCATCGAACGAGCCAGCGTCGACAAGTCCCGCGTCGACCTGACCTGCGTCGATGATGGCTCCCGCATCGATGGCTCCCGCGTCCACGAGGCCTGAGTCTGCGGGCCCCGCGTCGAGTTGACCTGCATCGCCAGGCCCCGCATCCACGAAACCGCCGTCTGCGGGGCCTGCATCTCGACCTGCGTCGAGCGCTCCCGCGTCAAGACCGCCATCGAGCAACGCGCAGCCCGTCTCGCAGCCGAAGAAGGCCGTCGTGCCGCAGCGTGAGGGCGCTCCCCCGTCGGCGCAGTTGAGCCGGCAGTCGCCACCGTTCGTCGCCGAGCATCGCAACAGACAATCACCGCGACAGAACGTCTCGCACCGCCCGAGCACGCCGTCGGGGTAACAGTCGAGCCTCGACCCCGGCCCGAGCCCCAGACTGCATTCGCCCGTCCCCGAGCAGAACACCGTGGAGCTGGCGCCGATTTCTCCCCGGCACCGATCGCGGCTCGTGCAGGTCAGATCAGTTCGGGCGCCCAGCAGCAGGTCGTCGCAGCGGCTGTCGGGCAGACAGAGCGCCGTGACGTCTCCACCGTCAGCCGCGAACACGCAGTCCTGGGTGCCCGTGCACGTGAAGGTGCAGCCGCCAGGACAGCTGCAGCCATCTGAATCACAGGCACAGCCTGTTCCCGTGCACGTGCCACCCTGCCCGCTTGCGGTACCGGCAACTGCGAGCACCACCACGAGCAGGAAGCCGCGCATGGTTTACGGCGTCGGGATCACGGGCAGCAGCGACTTGATGTCGGCGTCGGTGAAGTAGATGCCGGCGCCCACGAAGAAATCGCGGCCGCTGATCAGGCGGTTGGTCAACGCGTCGCGGTTCTGGGTGTTGAGAATGTCGTCCATGCCCGCGTTCACGTAGACGTGCTCGAAGGGCGTGAACCGCACCGTCGCGCGCAGGCGGGGAAAACGGAGCGCCTCGATGGAGAAGTTGAACGCATCGACCTTGAGCACCAGGGCGTCTTCGATCCACCGCGAGTACCAGGGAAACCGGATCGCCAGGTTCAAGTCGGCGCCGATGCCGCCGGTCGACTCGATGATGCCGAAACGCAGCGTGAGGAACGAGTAGCGCTTGGCGAACTGCGCGCTGAACTTGATCGACTCGGTGGTGATCGTCTGCTTCTGCACCACGGGATCGCCGGCGTTGGGCGGGTTCTGCTGCAGGTAGACCGTCTCGACCTTGCCGCGCGGATCGTCGATGGCTTCGATCAGGTAGTACTTGTCGGGTTTGGGCACGAGGCGGATCTGCAGGAACGTCTTCGCCGCGCTCTGGGTGATGAAGTAGTCGGCCTTCACGCCCACTTCGACCTCGAGACCGGTCAGTCGCCCCGCGAAGTCGGCCACGTCTTCCACGGTGTCGGTGAGCTTCTGGCCGAGCCGCTCGTTGCCCACCAGCGCGCCGAGAGCGCCCTTGCCCGCCTTCACGTCGTCGGTGACCTGCTCGATGTTGGTCATCGAACGGTCGAGCTTGGCCAGGGTGTCCTTGAGCGTATCGACGCTCTCACCGAGCTGCCCTTCGTTCTCCCCCACCACCTTCTTGATCGAGCCGATGACGTCGCGCACGTCTTTGGAGATGACCTCGATGTTGGTCACGATGCGCTCGATCGACTCTGACTCTTTACCGGTCAGGCGCTTGATGTCACCCGACACGGCCGACACGTTCGCGAGGATCGCGTCGAGCTTGCCGGCGCTGTCGCCGATCATCTTCTGCATCGCGTCGGTGAGCGCGACCAGGTTCTTCACGATCGCTTCCAGGCTGCCCTGCCCCTGCGCGCCGCCGAGCACGGCCTTGAGCGAACCGGTGACCGCCTGCACGTCGGCGGTGATGGCGCCCAGGGTGCCCATCAACTGCTCCATGCCGGCCGCGTCGAGCACCCGCTTGATCTCGTCGCCGTCTTTGAGGTCGGGGAAGTTCTCCGTGCCCGGGGTCAGGTCGAGCATGTAGTCGCCCAGCAGCGACTCGGAGCGTTTGGTGAGGGTGGCGTCGGTGCGCACGTGAATGTCACGGCGAATGCGCATGGTGGCCTTCGCGCGGATGCCCTCGAGGCGGATGTCGATGATCTCGCCCACGCCGATGCCGGCGATCTGCACGCGGCTGCGCTGGTTCAGACCCGAGGCATCACGGAAGTAGGCGAAGACGGTGACGCCTTCGTCCTCCTTCATGCCGCCCTTCTTCACGAAGGTGAGAAAGATGAAGAGGATCGCACCAGCGGCGATCACCAGCAGTCCGACCCGGAATGGCGTCACCAGTTTCTTCACGGAAAACTCACTCTACCCGGCAACGCGTACACGGCCACGACTCAGTTCTTTCCGAACCACGTCTGCAGAAACAGCTTCGCGCCGGGGTGTTGCGTGTGGCGCAAGGTCGAAGGGTGCCCCTGGTCGACGATCTCGCCCTGGTACAGGAAGGCGATGTTGTCGGCGACCTTGAAGGCCGAGGCGATGTCGTGGCTGATCACCACCGAGGTGACGCCCAGCTGCTTCTTCGCGTCGAGGATCATCTCGTCGACGTAGTCGGTGGTGATGGGGTCCAACCCGGTGGTGGGCTCGTCGTAGAGCACGATCTTCGGGTCGAGCACGATCGCCCGGGCCAGGCCCACGCGCTTGCGCATGCCGCCCGACAAGCTCGCCGGAAACTTATCTTCGACGTCTTTCAAACCGACGATGGCCAGCTTGTCGCGCACGATCTCACGCATCTTGGCCTCGCCCAGCTCCTTGCGGTGTTCGCGCAGGGCGAATGAGACGTTCTCGTAGACGGTCATCGAGTCGAAGAGCGCCGCGGCCTGGAAGACCATGCCGAACTTGCGGCGGATCTTCTCCAGCTCCTCAGGGCTCATGGGCACGATGTCTTCGCCGTCGATCACCACCCGCCCGCTGTCGGGCTTGAGCAGGCCGATCATGTGCTTCATCAGCACCGTCTTGCCGCTGCCGGAGCCCCCGAGGATCACCAGCGTGCTGCCCGCCGGAACGCTCAGCGTGATCCCCTTGAGCACATGGTGCTCACCGAAGGACTTGTGCAGGTCGACGATCTCGATGATCGGTTTGGTCTTCTCGTCTGACATCAGTGGAGGAGTACGCCGACGAAGTAATCGAGGATGAAGATACCGAGCGCCGAGGTGACCATCGCCTCGGTGGTGGCCTGCCCGACGCCCTTGGCGCCGCCGCTCGCGTTGTAGCCCTTGAAGCAGGCGACCAGCATGACGAAGAGCCCGAACACGGCGCCCTTGATGAGCCCCTCCGAGATGTCTTCAGGGTCGAGCCACTGCTGGGTGCGGGTGACGAAGGTACCCGCCGAGAGGCCCTTCACGGTGACCGCCACGAAGTAGCCGCCGGTGAGCCCGAGCAGGTCGAAGATCAGCACCAGCAAAGGCACCATGATGAGGCCGGCCAGCACCCGGGGCACCAGGAGGTACTGGATCGGGTTGACGGCCATGGTCTCCAGCGCGTCGACCTGTTCGGTGACGCGCATGGTGCCCAGCTCGGTGCACATCGCGCTGCCGGCGCGCATGGTGACCATCAAGGCCGCGAAGACCGGGGCCAGCTCGCGGGTGATGGTCAACGAGACGGTGGGGCCGACCAGGCTCTCGGCGTTGAAGAGATCGAAGGCGCGCCAGCTCTGGTGGGCGAACACCATGCCGGAGAAGATGCCGGTCAAGGCCACGATGAAGATCGAGCCCACGCCGACGAAGTCGAGCTGGGCGAAGAGGTTCTGCAGCCGAAACGGCGGGCGTACGGACCACTTGATGATCTGAAAGAGGAGCTCGGCGAGGCCGCCGACCTGTTCGATGAAGCGGTAGACGCCCGAGCCGATGCTCTCCACGGCCGTGTACAGCCAGGACGGCTTCGGGGGTTCTACGGGGCTGCCGGTCTCCGACGACATGAGCGGGGGCACTCTACGTGAGTGCCTCCCCCGAACAAGCAGGGCGGCAAGGCAGGGAAACGCGCTTCACCTCCGCGTGCTTTCTGTTATTCGCCCAGCCGAATGACGATGCCCAATGCGACCCGGGTCGGTGGTGAGATCGACGCTGCCTGCGGAAAGTGCGAGCTGAACCTCGCGCACACCATCATCGCGATGGTGGGACCCAAGGTGGTGAAGGTGAAGTGCAACACCTGCGGGGGCGAACACAACTACCGCGGTGTTCAGCCGTTGGTGAAGCTGCAGTCGTTCGCCGCTCCCAAGCGGGCCACTTCATCCACTTCTTCTTCGAAGAGCACGGCGGTCAAGCGAAGCAGCAGCAGTGCCGCTTCGACGGTGGTGCTCAGCTGGGACGAGCAGTTCAAGGGCAAGGATCTCACCAAGGCGAAGAAGTACTCGCCCCGGGAGACCTTCGGGGTCGACGACGTGGTCGATCACCCCACGTTCGGCCTCGGGCTGGTGCGCGCGGTGCGTGACGGCAAGGTCGAGGTGGCCTTCAAGCAAGAGGACAAGATCCTCGTGCACGGCAAACCTCCGCTGCCCACCGACAGCTGAAGCTGTCTCCCTCTCCCCTCGGGAGAGGGTCGGGGTGAGGGTCAAACCTGCCGCAGCGCCGAAATCACCTTGCCGAAATCATCCGGCAAAGGCGCCTCCACCACGACACCCAGAGACTCAATCACCAGCGACGCTGCATGAAGCGGCGTGCGATCGAGCGTGAACTCACCGAGCACCAGCGCTTCCTTCCGCCCGTACTGGTGATCGAACAAGAGCGGATGCCCGCTCGCCTTCAAGTGCACGCGGATCTGATGCTGCCGCCCGGTGAGCGGTTCACACTCCACCAGGGTCGCGGTCTTGAAGGTCTCGATCGGCTTCACCAAAGTGCGCGAGTCCTTCCCTGCTTCACCGGGAAACGCGAGGCGCATCTTGCCTTTGCGCCCTTCGATGAGCGGCTGCTGAAGATCGAGCGGCCCTGAGACCACGCCTTCGACCAGCGCGAGGTACTTCTTCTTCGCGAGGCCCTGCTCGAAGGCCATCGACGCCGAACGATGCGCGCTCTCATCGGTGGCGAAGAGCACCACCCCCGACGTATCGCGATCGATGCGATGGCAGACCCAGACGCGTTGGCCCAGCTGCGCGCTGAGCAGATCCCGCGCACAGACCTGATCTTCCGGAGCGCGCCCTGGGATCACCAACAACCCGGGCGGCTTGGCCACCGCGACCAGGCCGCCCTTCGTGAACAGCACCTCGAGAGCCACTTACTCGAGCTCGCTGGGCTTCAAGACCGTGACCGGCCCGTACTGCTCGACCTTGGAGCGCAGCGCCTCGGCGTTGCCCACCAGCACGATGTTCCGCTCGCCGCCGAAGAGGTGTTTGCCGGCCGCTTCGGTGGCCTGCTTCACGGTGACCGCCGCGATGCGCTCTCGGTACTCGGAGATCCACTCGTCGGTCAGCCCGTAGTGCACCACGTCGGCGATCGCCCCGGAGACCGCTTCGTTGGTCTCCAACCGCGCGGGATACAGCCCGGAGATGTAGCGCTGCACGGTGGCCAACTCGTCCTTCTTCGGCCCGCGCTCCTTCATCTTCTTCACCTCGGCCAGCGACACGTCGATGAGCTGGTTGATGCTCTCGGTGCGCGTGAAGGATGAGACGGTGAAGGTGCCGGCGACGCTCATCATGTCGAACGAGCTGCCCGCTCCGTACGAGAGGCCGCGCTTCACGCGGATCTCGGTGACCAGGCGCGAGGTGAAGCCGCCGCCCAGCACGGTGTTCATGGTGACGAGCGGAAAGTGATCCGGGTGACCGCGGCGCACGCCGTGCCCACCGATGCGCATCTGCACCTGGGTCTGCTCGGGCTTGTCGACGATCAACACCTCGCCGGGCCGGGCGAGCCCTTCCCACGAAGGCACGATGGGGCCTTCCGCGGGGCCCCCCTTCCAGGCGCCCAGGGTGCGCTCGACGGTCTTCATCACCTCGTCGAGATCGAACGCGCCCACGATGTAGAGGTGCGCGATCGACGGCCCCAGGCGTTCGCGGTGGAACTTCTTGAGATCATCGCGAGTCATCGCGGTGATGTCTTTCTTCCCACCGATGGTCTCGTGCGCGTACGGGTGCGTGCCCCAGGTCGCACGAACGAGCGCACGATCGGCGAGCGAGCCGGGATCGTCGAGATCGTTGGTCAACGCGGCCAGCGTGCGGCGGCGGGCCAGCTCGAGCTCGTTCTCGGGGAAGTCGGGCTCGAGCAGCACCTTCGCCATGAGCTCGAACATCGGCTCGAAGTGTTTGGAGGGCGTGGAGAGCGACATGATGACGTTCTCTTCGTTCGCGAAGCCGCCCACGCTCGCGCCCACGAAGTCGACGGTGTCGCTGATCTGATCGGCCGACATGCCGGCCGCGCCACGGCGAAACAACCGCGCCGCGAAGTCACCCACGCCGAGGCGATCGAGGGGATCGAACGCGCTGCCCGCACGCATCACCAATCGCACGGCGACCAGCGGGAGCGGACCACGCGGCACGAGGTGCACGGTCATGCCATTGGGCAGCTTGCGAACCTGGTGGTCCGGCAGCTTCAGCGGGCGAAGCTTGGGCACTTCATCGACCTTCTTCTTCTTCACGACGCCACCTCGGAGAGGGGAACGAGCGTGACGACTGATCTGCGCTCCGGGGCGAGGTACTTCGCGGCCGCGGCGCGCACCTGCTCGCCGGTGATGGTCTCGTACTGCGTGGGCAACGCGAGGCCCTGGCGCCAGTCACCCAGCATCAGCTCGTAGGTCCCCAACGCGTGGGCGCGGCCATTGTTGGTGGCGAGTTCTCGAAGCAAATGCGCAGCGAGGTTGTTCTTCGCCTTCTCCAGCTCACGCGGTTCGAGACCGTGCTGCGCGACTTTGGCGAGTTCGGCGTAGAGCGCGGCTTCAGCCTTCTTCGGATCACCTTCGGGTTTGAGTTCGAGCACCACCGTGAACGAGCCGGGATCGAAGCGCCAGGTCCAGTCGACGGAGACGCCGACGGCGAGCTCCTGTTCGAAGACCAGCGAGCGGGTCAGCCGGCTCGATTGACCGACCGAGAGCGCGTACTGCAGCACGTCGAGCACCAGGGTATCGGGATCGGTGCCGTTGGGCCCACGCCAGGCGATCATCAACGAAGGCGCCTGCGCAGGGTGACGCACTTCGGCGCGCCGTTCCCCCTTCTGCTCCGGCTCGGCGTCATGCACGAGCGGGAGCGCGGGGCCGGGCTTGATGCCCTTGTAGTACTTCTTGATCAGCGCCATCGCCTGCTTGGGGTCGAAGTCACCCGAGACGTAGAGCGTGGCGTTGTTGGGCGCGTAGTAGGTGCGGAAGTACTCGAGGCAGTCCTCGCGCTTGATGTTCTCGATGTCCTTCATCCAACCGATCACCGGCCAGCGGTACGGGTGGGCTTTCCAGATGAGCGACGAGAGCTCTTCGTCCATCAGGCCGCCGATCTCGTTGTCCACGCGGAGCCGGCGCTCTTCCATCACCACCTGGCGCTCGCTCTCCAACATCTTCGGGGTGACCTGCAGGGAGCGCATGCGATCGCTCTCGAGATCGATCACCTTCTCGAGCGCCTCCGACATGAAGTCTTCGTAATAAACGGTGACGTCGTTGCTGGTGTACGCGTTGGAGCTGCCGCCGTTCGACTCGAGTACGCGATCGAACTGGCCCGGGCCGTACTTCTTCGCGCCGTTGAACATCATGTGCTCGAAGAGGTGGCTGATGCCGGTGATGCCGGGGCGCTCGTTGCGCGCGCCGACCCGGAAGAACGTGTAGTAGCTGCAGGTCGGTACGGCGTCAGACGGGAGCAGGCGCACCTGCATGCCGTTGGGCAGCGTCGCTTCGATGACGGAATCGGCGATGGCCTTGAGTGCGGGAGGGAGGGTCGGGGTGGTCTTCTTCGATCGAGTGGTCCGCATGAAGTGTGCGGAACGTACTCACGAACCGCTTCCCCCGCCCTGCGAAAGCAAGGGTCTCCCTCGCCCTGCGCCAGCGGGGAGAGGGTCGGGGTGAGGGGCGCTTTCGAGGCAACGCTGCCATCCACATGTCTGCGCGGTGAAAATCGACCTCAGCGATGACGGCCGACCGCTCAGCGACTTTGCTGATCGGCCTGAGCTGGTCAGACGGATCAGCGCGCAGCGGGGATCGGCGGCAACACTTCAGGCGGCCCGGGCGGAAGCGGTGCTGGCGTCGCCTTGTCGAAGAACGTGAGCACCTTCGGCCAGAGTTCGGTCGAGGCGCGCTCTCCAATCACCAGGTCCATGTGGCCGTACTCCCCGCGGGAACCGTTCGCGCGGGTCATCAAGAGCCACTGCTTGGGGCCGCCCAGCGCTCGGAAGCCGTCCTTCACTGCCGGCACGACTGCGATTCGATCGAGCCGGCCAGCGACGACCAGCACCGGCGTGGTGATCTTCGCCATGTCGGCGCGCAGATCGATCTTCCCGTCGAACGATTGGAACTGCCCCGTGTCCATCAGTGAGATCAGCTGCAGCGCGGTGCCGCCCGAAACGGGCGCGGTGCCGTAGACCATCAGCCTTCGCCAGGTCTCCGTGTCGGTGCTCTGCGGGTTGTAGAAAAAGCGCTGAAAAGGGCCGTCCTCCACCACGCCCTGAAACGGTGACGCGAGCAGCGCACCGACACTGCTGGGGATCATCGACTCAGGACGAACGAACACCGGGCCGAGCGTCTTGATCAGGCTCTCCATACCCGTGCCCCAGTCGAGCCTCGTCGGGGTGCCGAGCGTGGCCGCCGCATGCACGCCCTGCCCTCCTTGCGAGAGATACGCGTACAGCACCATGCCGCCCATCGAATGGCCGGCGTAGTCGATCGCCGAGGCGCCGCTGGTTCGCTTCACGTAGTCGATGACTGCCGGCAGATCGTGGCGCCAGTAGTCGTCGAAGAAGATCGGACCGGCGCGTTTGTTGTCGGCGTCGATCGAGTCGCTCGTTCCCGTGCCTCGGAGCGAGACGGTCCACGCTTCACGGCCCTGCGAGGCGATCCACCGGGCCATCGAGTGCTGCTCGTCGAGGTCCATGTTCCGCTCGTTCGCGGAGATGCCGTGGCAGAGGACTACGGGGAATCCTTTGAGCTCGCCGACAGCTTTGTAGCGGGTCAGCGAGATTTCCCAGCCGTCGTCGGTTTTGGCGCGGTGGAGCTCGGCTTCTTTCGGGAGCGGGATCGGCCGGAGCGCGGCGCAGCTCGTCATGAGCAGGCAGAGCAGGAAAGCCCTCTCCCCGACCCTCTCCCCCGAGGGGGAGAGGGAGACAGTTGGATCAGTTCCTCTCATGGGGTCGCCGCCAGGAAGCGCTCGATCGAGGGGTAGACGAACGATGGCGCACGCCGGCCCAGGAGCAGTGAGGCATGCGCGAAGTCGTCGCCTTCCACCACGCGGCTGAACATCTGAATCTGCACCTTGCCTCTCGTCATGCCCCGCAACGGAACGCAGCTCTCCGACGGAGTGAAGCCGTCTGCGAGGCCCAGGAGCAAGAGGGTGGGTCGATCTGATTCCTTGAGCCGCGAAACCACGGAGGTCCCGTCATCCAGCGGCAGGTCTCCGGTCTCCATCCACGCCAGCAGTTCACTCGAAACACCCGATGACAGATCCCGCGTCGACCCCGCCAGCCCCCGCATCACGGAAGGATCGATCTCCGCCCCCATCGCGAAGAGCTGCTCGAACATGCCGAAACCCTCCGGCGACGA
>JANODF010000521.1:0-3381 GCA_031412555.1 Archangium sp.
GCCGTCTCGGTGCAGCCGGGCTTCGAGGCGCAGCGCTACGAGTTGCTGCGGCTCACCTCACTCGAGGTGCTCTCGCGCATGCGCATCATCGGCCGGCAGGTGATGCCCAACGGCACCATCATTCCGGGCTCGGTGTTCCACACGAACCTCGAGGCGCACGCGCGGGTGCTCAACAGCGACACCGTGCGCGACCATGGGCTCTCGAAGGCGCGCGGCCGCCACGTGGGCTGGGTGGTGTCGATGTTGCGCGGTCAGTGAGCTGACGGCTCAGGGTGGCGAGTCGTACGCGCAGCGAAAGCCAATCGACCAGCTTCGTCGCGAGTTGCCCGGATCACCATCCGGTTCGGGACAGATCGGATTTCCAAAGACATCACCCGCGCCGCCGTTTCTGACGCCGACGTTGGTGAGGTGATTGCCTGCCCGCGAGTAGACATTCATCGATCCAAGTGCCTGGCGGTCGACCACGGTGGAGAACCAGTTGTCGCCGACGACGTGGAAGTGGTCGGAGCACTGAACCAACGCCGCGCCGGCGTCAGGCCGCACGAGCGGTGGAAGTTCGCCGACGAGCCGTTGGGGATCGCTCCCGTAGATCGGCGGAAGCTGTTCCAGACACTCGGCGGCAAACTCAGATGCGCTGCCCGTGAGGTCGAACGCGCCAGTGGCGCTCAGCCCCAGTTGGCGCGTGGCGACGTCGGGCGCATTCTGGAATCCGAGCCCAAGCAGGGCGTCCCTCCTCAGATTCACGGCCAGGTAGTCCGCGTAGAAGTTGCCGGGCAAGGTCACCAACGGGTCGTCATCGAGTGACGGCGGTGCATCGCCCCAGGGCGCGCGACGCACGGAAGGAAACCCACCACGCGCGGCTTTCATGAACTCCGCGACCGAAGGCAGTCTCCCCCCGCGCCACGCGCAGTAGGCCATGGCTTCGTTTCGGGTCACGCAGACGACTGGCTGAAGAGCACGCCCGGCCTCCGGCCTTCCGGCGTCGGTCCACCCCGAGGTCTCAGAGACGGTCCGCCAGACCTGATCATCCAGGAAGTCTTCGTTCGTGCAGCCACACAACACGGGGGGAGGGGAAGCGCCGGCGTCCTCGAGATACCGCGCGTACCTCTCGTTCGTGACCTCGGTTGCATCGAGGTAGAAGCGGTCGAGATAGACGGACTGTCGTGGGTGTTCCAGCCAACCGCCGTCGTTGGTTCTGAACACCTGCGTTGACCACTGCGCGAGTTGAAACCAACCCTCAGCGACGCAGATGGATCCATCCATGGCGTCCGCGCAGGTCCTCCCCGATGGAACGACAGGGGGAAGGTGCTCGATGCTCGCATCGGGGACCGGACGCGTGATGGGCGGCCTTCCCGCGTCCCTCCCTCCGTCGAGACCACCATCGTTGGGCGGCAAAGGTGTCGGACACGCGGTCAGGCAGGCACCCAAGATGGATGCGGCTCCTTGCAGAACACGCCTCATGGCAGACGGCCCAACCTGCAATAGACCACGGGATCCAGCACTTCGACCCCGCCTTGAAACACCGAAGGGTCATTGGCACTCAACACGAAAGTTGGAATCTTTCCCACAGGGAGCAATTCACTCGCTTCGTAGATTTGCGTCACCAACTTCTGGGGGGCGAGGGTCGAATAGGGCCTGCCTGCCTGTTCGCTCCACAGAAGCTCCAGCGCGCCTGACGGCGTCTCTCGCTGTACTGTGAAGGCATTCCGCGCCAGCGGGCCGAGGTAGTTGGTCCGCCGGTAAGAGAAGGAGAAGGTGCAGTGCGTTGCCCCCGGCGGAGCGGAGTAGGGGCCGATTGTCAGCGTGGCGGGCAATACTGTGGGAGTCCACCAGCAGTCATCTGCGCCACCTCGAACGCCTTTGTTGAGAGTCCAACCGGAACTCCCCTGGACCCTCGATGAATCGCAAAGGTCGATACAACTTCTGCAATCCGGCGCAACTGTTGATGAACCGAAATCGGTATCTCCGACGCGGGTTGAGATTTCGCAAGGGGGGCAGAGTGGATTGCCTCCCGCGGCAGCCCAGTTGGCGGCGAACAGCTCGTACTGAACGCCTCTCCGAAGTCGGTCGAAAGGCACCGATTGGCCACCTACTGAGACATTCAACTGGGAGTAGCCAGTGGCTTGAGTCCAACCCGGAATGAGGAGGGTGGGCCGCACGTCTTCGTGCTGCGGTCCCGCGCCGGGGAACGAATTGGCTGAGTGGTACTCACGAGTGAGCACTGCAGGAGCGATCGTGCCAAGTCGCATCGGGAGCCAGGCGTTGTTGGGTGCCGACGCCAAGAGCCCGTTAGCTGCCGATGCCAAGCGCTCCACGACGTCCATCTGACCCATAACGACGTCGTGCAGGATGCTCTCGCGTTGCGCTTGGCATTCGATGTTGTGACCTGTGTACTCGTCGAATAGCTCAACAGTTGCGGAAAGCACGGTCCGGCGCTTGGTTGAGTACATCGCTTCGTCGATGAGCGTACCGCTCGAAGTATAGATAACGTTCGGTGCCTGATCTCTTCGAAACATGGTGCCGGGTGTCGAAACCCAGTTATCCACGAACAGCGGAGGTGACTGTCTATGGCTCGTGGTGTCACCCAAAAGCTCGCGCAGTGCCTGGAAATCGGCAGTCTGACAGTTGTTGTTCAAGAACTCGCACGCGGGACCAAGAAGGTCGGTCTTCTTCTTGAGCCCCGATGGATAGACGACGATGTCGCTAAAAGTGTGGTAGTCAATCAGGGCGACCCCGGCAGAATTTCCCTCGAAACCGCCACCGCCGATGAGTGCGCGAATCGCGCGTGTCTCGCTTTCAGAAGCCGGCCCGACGCCTGCAAAGGTTTCCCTTGTGCAGGTCGGTCCTAAATCGATGCTCTCAGCAGGAACCCCCCAGGTTTCCTCGTGATTTCTGTTGAGGTCGACGCCGTATCTGGCGCAAGAAAGTACATTCCGATTTCCCCGCCAAGTGCGCGCCGTTGTTCGCGTATATTCGTACCCTTCGGGATTCGCGACCGGTACGATAACGACAGCCGTCGACTTGAGTATCTTGCGAAGCGAAGGGCGATGATTTGGATCGTCAATTGTCGCCGCCAACTCGCGCATCAGCCCCACTGCGGTACCAGCAGCACCCCATTCACGCGCGTGCTGAGTTGCGATGAGGTAGATCGTCGGCACGCCCACGAACGCGATACCACCCCCGCCCGGTAGCGGCCCGAACTTCGTTGCAACGATCTGGAAATCGCCGTTTTGCGTAGGTCCCGACTCCGCGGTGCTGATCATTCCGGAGGGGCTTTGAGCGAGTTCAAAAGCGAACTCTGCAATTTCCGGATACGACCAGAGGTAGTCACTTGTTGCTCGGGTGAGAATAGTGGGCGGGCAAGTAATTCTGGTGTGCTTT
>JANODF010000522.1:0-3175 GCA_031412555.1 Archangium sp.
CCCCAGGAGTTCTTCGCCGCATCGCTGGATGATCTCGATCTCTCTCAACTCCCTCTCCCTCTGGGAGAGGGTCGGGGTGAGGGCGGCGGCGTGCCTCCCGAAGCTGAAGTCGTCGCTGCCGCACAAGTTGAAGCGCCGGTAGCGCCGCCCGCTGAAGCTGAAGTCCCGCCGGAGGTCGCTCCACAAGTTGAAGTGCCGGTAGCGACCGCCGCTGAAGTTGAGGCGCTGCCGGAGGCCGCAGCTGTCGCGCTTGCCGCTGCTGAAGCTCCGCCGACGCCTGCTGCTGTCGCGCCGCCGGCTGAGTTTGAAGCTCTGCCGGAGGCCGCAGCTGTAGCGCTGCCGGCTGCTGAAGCTCCGCTGACGCCTGCTGCTGTCGCGCCGCCCGCCGCTGAAGTTGAAGCTCCGCCGGAGGCCGCAGCTTTCGCGCCGCCCGCTGAAGTTGAAGCTCCGCTGGCGGCCGCTCTCGCGTTGCCTGAAGTTGACGCCTTCCCGGCTCCGGCTGCTTTCGCGTTGCCCGCTTTCGCCTGGCCTGTTGTCGAAGCTGCGGCTGCGCCTCGTGCGGCACTGGTCGCCGATTCCGGCTTCGTTGCTTCGTTTGATGATCTTGCGCTGCTCCCCTCAGAGCCCGAGGCCCCGGCGGCATCTTCCGGGTTCCTCGCTTCGCTCGAGGATCTCGGGCTGCTCGACCCTCACCCTGACCCTCTCCCAGAGGGCCCAGAGGGAGAGGGGAACTCAGCTCATGACGTTGAGCTTGAGGCCCTTTTGCTTCTCCCGAAGCCCGACTGACTCAGGGCCCTCGGTCTCCAGCCCCAGCGCCATCTCGAGCAGGTCGATCAACTGCGCGCGCGAGTCGACGTCGTCCGCCGCGAGAATGGTGATCTCCACGGGGAGGCGCTCCTCCGCGGGTACGGGTTCAGCTTCTACGGGCTTGCCGTCAGGACCCAGTTCTTCGACCAACAGGTCCCCGTCACGATGAATGGTGTATCGCCGATGCATGATGGACACACTGTAACGCGGGCGCGGCTGATCTACGCTGCCCGTGTGCCTGTTCCGCTTTCTCAGTTCGCCATGAAGCTCTTCGTGAACCCCAAGCCGGGCGCGGATCCGACTGTTCCCGGGCTGGTCTGGGAGGCACCACCCAGCCGGCTGACCGACTCGGGTCACTGGGAAATGACCGATGCCGGCCAGGCCATGAACCGGCCCCGTGCAGGTGAGCCCCTCATCTTCCTGGTGCAGAAGGGCAACGCCACCAACAACCCCTTCGCCATGGGCGTCACCGTCGGCCGCGTCGAGAGCAACGACATCGTGGTCGACGACGGCTCGTGCAGCCGGTTTCACGCCTGGCTGCAGCGCGATGAACGCACCAAGGAGTGGTCGCTCACCGACGCCGAGAGCAAAAACGGCACCTGGGTCGACGGCGTGCAGTTGTCCGCCAAGCAGCGTGTGCAGCTGCGTGACGGCGCCACGCTCAAGTTCGGCGACGTGGAGATGACCTTTCTCCTGCCGATCGCCTTGAAGACGTTCGTCGGGCAGCGCTTCGGCGCGAAGTAGGTCAGGGCGCCGGGTAGCTGCTCAAGCGCACTCCGAAGACCGCCCTGCCGCCGGCGTGTTCAGACAGGCTCCACAACAAGTCGTGCGCTTCGTCGACCATCAGGTCTTCCGGTGCATCAGAGAACTGGGTGGTGCGGCTGCCGGTGGGGGTGACCGAGTAGAGCTCGCCGCCACCGCCCGCCGGTGCACTCGAGGAGAGAAAGGTGAGGGTGCCTCGGCGCGCGCCGCCTTGCACCTGGCGTTGGCCCATCACGAAGGCGTCGAGCGGCCAGGTGGTGGTGGGCCCTCGGAGCAATCCGGTGGACGGGTCGAGCGGCCAGCGGAAGACCCGGCCCGACAACGCGGCGGTGCAGGCGGTACCGCTGCAGTACTCGCCCGACACCAGCGAGTGCGGCGTGCTGCTGCGATCGAGCGAAACCCAGGAGAAGATCGGCCCGCAGGTCGAGCGGTCGACGTAGGCCCCGACTTGCGGCACCACGTATTTGTAGAGCCCCGCGCGGCAGGTGGTGGCGGTGCAGCCGATGGTGTCCACGTCGGTGTCGACCTGCATGATGCGCGCGAGGTCGAAGACGCGAAAGCCGCTGCCGGTCTGCGCCATGTAGAGCCAGCGGCCGTACCAGGCGATGCCTCCGGCGTGCGCGTCGACCTGCACGAAGTTGGGCGCAGCGGCGGTGCCGGTGGGTTGAACGAGCAGCGCGAAGCGGTAGCGCGGTGCGGCCGGGTTGGTGACGTCGACAAAGGCGATGCGCACGCCTTTGTTGAGGCCTCCGTCTTCGTAGAAGCTCACCAGGATCACTCGTTTGCTGGCCACCAGCCCGCTGGGATCTCCGTCGGCGCTGCCGGTGATGCCCTGGGGGATCCAGGTGGTGGAGGCCTGGTCCTCGGCGTTCCATTTGAATGCCAGCGAGAGGCCTGCAGGCGAGCCGGGCACCGTGGTGCTCTGCGTGGCGATTCGGTTGGCGTCGGCGACCACGGCGGAGAGCGTGACCGGGGTGGTGCGTTGTTCGAGGGCGTCGAGCAGCGGGCCGTTGGTGCGGAAACCCGCGGCCGCGGACATGGGGAAGGCGCAGCGGTTGACGGCTCGCAGGCCTCCGCCTTCGACGAGGTTGGCTGGAGTGCCGGGGCACTGGGCGGTCTGGAGCGCGCAGGGATCGACGAAGCCTGCGTCGATCTGGCCTGCGTCGATTTGGCCTGCGTCGATCGGGCCTGCGTCGATCGGGCCTGTGTCGATTTGGCCTGCGTCGATCTGACCTGCGTCCGCTTCGACTTCTCCTGCGTCGACTTTGGCTTCACCCGCGTCGATTGGTTCGTGGCCTGCGTCAACTTCGCTTGGCGGCGCTCCGCAGGAGAGGGCGATCAGCAGCGCGGCAAGGAGGGGCCACTTCTTCATGGCTTCACCGTAGCGGTGCGGGGGCTTCGTCGGAGGTGCGTGGCGGTTTGTGTCACCGGCCTGACTCACCGCCCTCACCCTGACCCTCTCCCGAAGGGCTGACTCTTAGTCACAATTCCCGGCTGTAGGAGTTGCAGCAGTTTGTCCGGGGTGATCTGCGTGGCTCCAAGGAGCCATCATGCAGAAGGAAACTGTCGTTTCGTCAATCGTGGCGTGGGTCGGATATGCGGCGTC
>JANODF010000523.1:0-6168 GCA_031412555.1 Archangium sp.
GTAGCCAACCGAAGTCAGCTCAGTGCTCTTCATTCGCCTGCTCGAAAATGAGGTGGGAAAAACGAGGGTGCTGTCTCGCACGACCTTCGTCATCGGCTCGTCACGGACGGCGGTGACATTCACAACGCCATAAGCCATTGAATCAACTGGTGTTCTCCCTCTCCCCGGAAAGCGGGGAGAGGTCGGGGTGAGGGGCCAATCAGGCTGGCAGGTCCGAGAGCAGCGCGCGCGCCTTCGAGGCATCCCTCGACTCAGGGTGGGCCAGGTCGAGGGCCTGGATCAGCAGCGCCCGGGCCTCTTCTGCACGGCCTTCCGCCAGCACCAACTCCGCGTGCGTCAGCAGCCTGCACGGGTCCGGGCCTGAGAGTGCGGCGGCTTTGTTCAAGCATTTCAAAGTCTCTTCGCGCTCACCCAGACGACGGTGGAGCTCAGCACCGGCGCCCCACATCGCTGCAGCGGCTCTTTCGAACCCTTCAGGCTTCCGCACGGAAATGAGCTGACAGGCGCGCTGATTGTCCGCGAGCAACTGTCTCAGCACCTGTTCGTCGCAGGGCCCCGACTCCAGGCGTGCCGTCCCGCGGTTGTTGAGCACCCACGGCTCCTGGTCTGCCTGGGCTTCGACATGGGTGAGGGCGGCGAGGGCCTCGGCGAACCGTCCCTGATTCTCGAGGGCCACCCCGAGGTTCACCCACTCGGAAGGGGTTCGTTCGGCCTCCGGTACACTCATGATCAGCGCGCTGGCCGCCTCGGAGTTGCCGATGTCGAACGCCTTCCTCAGGAGCGAGTACCGCTGCTTCTCGTCCTTCACGACCACCGCACCGAAGAGTGGGGTTGAGATCGCCCTTGGCGTTCTCCGGGGCAGCGACAACACGGTGCGCTCTATCCAACTGGGGAGTGGTTCGCGTACGGCTGCGAGGCCCACCCCCCCGAAGATGAAGAGGCCCGACGCAATACGAATCCTCATTCGACTTCGCTGGTCCGCGTAGAGGCGGAAGGCCTTGAAGTTCTCTTCCATGCAGTGCGTATTGCACGGCTCGCGCTCACATCGGGGGCTGCTCGATTCAAGCGGCAGCTGCCGCGTCAGTCCCTCACCCCGACCCTCTCCCGAAGGGCGAGGGAGACGCTCAGCGATTAGGCCAGTTGTTCCACGGCGACGGCGGATCACGCGCTTCGAGTGAACGCAGGAAGAGCATCAACGCCGGACGTTCGGCCGCGCTCACCCGGCTTTCAAGATGCGCGTCCACCACCGCCTCCAGCGTGGTGAAAGCACCGTCGTGTCCCCACGGGCCGGTGCGCGCGACGTTGCGCAACGAAGGCGTGTGGTACGCGCCTTCGTCTTCAGCGGTGGGAGAAGGAATGAGCTCCGGCGGGCCGTCGTGAAAATCTCCCGCGGCGTTGAACGGTGAGAGAGCCAGCGCCGCGAGCCCCTGGGCGCGACCTTCCATCTCGGCCCGTCCGATCGAATGGAACGAATCATCCGAGAGCTGCGGCCCTGAATGACACTCAGCGCAGCCCGCCGTGAAGAACACGCGCGCACCTTCGCGCGCCTCGAGGCTCAGGGCGGTCTCATCACCATCGATGAATTCATCGAGCGGCCCCGGCAGCAGCGCCAGCTTGCGCTCGTAGGCCTCGAGGCTCTTCCCCACGTTCGCCACCACACGATTGATCACGCGCCGTTCGGTGTCCGTCAGCGAATCGAACGAAGCGTCGCCTGGCTTTCCGCGCGCGGGGTACTGCGAAAGATCAGGCAGGGCGCCGAACAGCCGCTCGTACGGCACGCGGTACGTCTGCGCGACGCGGTGCGCGAGCTCGAGGCGGGTGAAGTCCATCTCCCTGGGGTTCTCGAAAGCGAGCAGCGGCTGAGACCACAACGAGTCGGCCCGCCCGTCCCACATCTGCCAGCGTTTCCACGCCGCCGTGTAGAGCGAGGGCGTGTTGCGCGTGCCCCGCTCGAGGCCCGTCGAGGCCGCGTTGCCATCGGCGAAGAACCGCTCGGGGATGTGGCAGGTCGCGCAGCGGACGTTCTGGTTGGAGCTGAGCCGGGCGTCGAAGAACACCGCGTGACCGAAGCGGGCCGCCTCGAGATCGTCCGCCACCAGGTTGCCCGTCGAAGGCGGGAGCTGCGCCGGCAACCGCATCGCCCTCAGCTGCGCTTGCTGTGCCGCGTTCAAACCGGGCACGAGGGGATCTGCCTGACACCCGACGAGCATCGTTGCGACAGTCAGAATGGCGGTGCTACACGCGCGCGTTTCCACGTGAAGCCCACTCACCACATTCGCCGAGTCGCCGCACTGCTTCTGTCGCTGGCCGCTTGTGGGCCGGGCATCGCGGGAGAGCCGCTGCCGATCTCCAACCCGCCGCCTGATCTCGGCGACGAGCAGCCCGCGCCCGCAGCAGAGCTGAAGGTGGAAGACGGCTCGACGCTCTCCTGGCCGACGGCCGCCGCGATGGAGGGCGTGCTCTTCGTGCCCAACCGCGACAGCGTGACGGTGGTGCTGCCCGAGGTCGCCAACGCGCGCGACTACCGGGTGTTCCGGCTGCCGGCGGGCGTGAGCGTCACCGCGATGAACGGCGGTGAGCAGGTCTCGGGCACCACCCTTCACTGCGCGGGCTATCGCCAGCACAACGACACGTTCAGCGGCACCCGCGAGCTGCTGCGTTTCGTCGAGGTCACCAACCTCGAGGGCCCCACCACGCTGGTGATCGAAGCGATCGACGCCGCGTGCCCGTACTCGGGCGCGCTGGTGCCGGAGCACCAGGAGATCAAGGTCACCATCGACGAGGTGCCGGTGCAGGATCGCATCACCTTCTCGCTCTTCACTGCCGACGAGATCCGCGCGCGTTTCGGCAGCCTGGTGCTCAACGGCCACGGCAAGAGCCAGAACCTCGGCCAACCCGGCCCCACCACGCCGCCCAAAGTGCTGGCGCGCGCCGCCGTGCGGGTCACGCCCCGGGGCAAAGCCACCCCGCGCACCCGCGACTTCTTCGACGACTTCGACGGCGCCAGTGGAGCGCTGCTCGCTTCGGGCGTCGCCGATGACAAGGGGCGCTCGTACAAGAAGGGCCGCCGTTTCTCGAACTCGAAGTGGGACTGGTTCATCTACGGAGATCAAGACGAGAAGGCGCAGCTCTCAGAAGAGCGCGGGCTCTTTCACGTCACGCTGCCCGACTGGGAGCAAGACGTCTTCTCCACCGTGGTGGGTGTGCCCCGCGGGCCGGTGGCGCTGTCCTCGAGCTCGTACCTGCACCTCACCTTCGAGGTGCCCTCGAACGCCACCTCACGCCGGTACTGGTGGATCGGCCTGTGCGGCGCGGAGCAACCCGGGCAGACCTTCGATGCCGAGAGTCACTTCGCAGGCCACCTGGTGCAGACGTCTTTCTTCTACGAGCCCGACGGGCGCAACGTCTCGACGGATGGTTGGAATTGCCTGCAGTTCTTCCCGCGCGATGGCTCGCCCTTCGAATTGGGGCGCAGCAACCAGCGCAGCGAGTCGGACATCTTGATGATGGTGAACAAGGCGAACGCACCAGAGCGCGACAACGTGGTGAACGTCTCGCCTGCGCAGTACCCGAGCTACGCGGCGGGTCCGAGCTGGTTCAAGAGCCAGAACGCCGACGGCAGCTTCGGGGTGGGCGTGCTCGACGAGCAGCTGCTCATCGGCCAGCGCACCCGCTTCGACGTGTGGATCAAACGCGACCGGGTGGTGATGTACGTCAATGGCCAGCAGCGCCTGTGCAACGACTTCCCCGGCAACGCGCTGACCATGGCTGAAGGCGCCGTCGCGTTCGGCCAGGTGCTCTACCACTCCGCCGCCGAGCGGCTCGAGTTCAGCCGCGACTACAACGATCGCAGCGGCCAGCGGTACTACCTGGAGAACTCGCCGTACGTCGACGAACGCGACTGGGACAACGTGGGGTACGAGGCGAACGTGGGCGCGCCGTCAGACTTCGACGCCGCGCCCTGCCATCGCCACGAGCCGTAGCCACGTGACCTTTCAAGGCCCGAAGGCCTTCCTCGATCGCTGGTTGCAGATCGAACGTGGTCAAGCAGCCCTGATCAATTGATCAATGGGGTATCGATCTCCCCCCGCGCCCCGTGATCAACGAAATGACTGCCAGCACGAGGAACACGACGAAGAGAATCTTGGCGACGCCCGCGGCGCTCGCTGCGATTCCACCGAAGCCGAAGACACCGGCGATCAACGCGATGACGAAGAATATGGCAGCCCAGTAGAGCATTGGTGATCTCCTCAGTCCTTGAAGGCCCGCTTCAGTTCAGACATGCGGGCGTGAGTGAACTCCTGCGCGGGAAGCAGCTCGCTGATCACGAGGCCCCGCAGATCGACAGGCAGATCCTGGATGTCGCGTTTGTAGTCAGCGAGGCCGTGGTCTTCACCTGACTCCAGTGTGGCGATGGCCGCCTTCTCACTGAAGGCGCCGACGGTGGCCTGGATGGCACCCGTCACCACACCCCACGGACCCGCACCTTCCGCCGGCGTGCCGCCCAGCGAGCTGATCCGCCCCACGAGCGCCTCGACGCGTTTCTGATGCGACTCGAGGCACGACTGCAACTGCGCGCGCACGGGGCCGTCTTGAATCTGGCCCAGCGCTTTCCGGTACGCCTCGACGGCAGAACGTTCGCCGCGGAGGAAGCTGTTCAACTGATCGACGTTCTTGTTCGATTTCGAGTCTGCGATGGCCATGAGCGACTCCTGTTTGGATGTTGGTGTTCAGACCAGGTGATCCAAAGGCCGTGCCATTTCCGGTGATGTACCTCGGCGCCCCTCACCTCGCCTCAGGGGTTACCGGCCGGAAACAGGGGATGGCTGTGCGGAATCGCCTCGCTGTGGCGCGACGGCGTGCGGACGCGGCTTCGTTTGCGCGTGTCGCCAACCTCCCGGGTTACCCTGATTGCCGGACCCACTCAGGGAGAGAACTTTCGTGACCACGTTGCGCTGGTTGTCGTTCGTGCTGGCCGTCGCCGTTGCAGCGCCTGCAGCTGCCGAGTCGCAGTGGATTCTCGATGAGCGGGTGCAGCGCGGCGTCGAGGGGCTCAACAGCTCACGCCGGCTCGACCTGGGCGGCACGCCCGAGAGCACCGCGAGCGGACTCGCCGACTGGGAGAAGTACTTCAAGTCGTACGAGCAGACCTTCAACGACACCAGCCGCGGCAAGCAGGTGCGCCTGGCCGAGGCTGCGTTGCTGCGCGCGATGAACGCTTTCGCCCAGGCGCAGAAGGCCACCTTCGGTGCGTTTCCGGCAGGCGATGAGGCCGCGGTGCGTGCAGGTGACGCGGCGATTGACTCGGCCCGCCAGGCCCTCGCCGCCGCGCAGAAGGAGCAGGCCGCCGCCATCACCAGCCAGGTCTACGCGCCGCTCTTCGAGGCGGTGGGCAAGAACCTCGAGGCCTTCGCGAAGTCGTGGGCCACCTCGAAGGCCATCGTGTCGGGTCGCGCCGCGGTGACGGCCGCGAACACTGCCTTCGATGAAGCACTGCGCGCCGCCACCGGTGGAGACGCCCTCGCAGCGCAGACCGCGGGGCTCGCGCTCTCGTCGGCGTGTGCTGAGCTCAAGAGCAACGAAGGAAAACCTCACTTCAAGACGCTCGATGAAGCCGCGCCCAAACGAGACGACCCGGTCGCACGCGAGAAGGCGCTCAGGGCCCAGCTCAGTGGCGAGGCCCCCGGTTGTGCCGGAGTGAAGCGAAAGCTCGAGCTGCTCAACAACCTGCTCCCGGCCGACAACACGTATTCCGGAAAGCTGATCACCCTGCAGGACGACGGCGGCCCCGAAGCCAACGTGAACGCCGCGCGCACGCTGTTCCTTTCCACGCACCCCACCCGCTTCTTCTTCCTCGCGCGCGACACCGCGTCCGACCTTCGCGACCTCAAGCGGGGTGAAGCGGTGCTCGCGAAGCGCGGTGAACGAGACAGCGACGTGGTGATTCTCACCGGCGATGGCGTGCGACTGCTGGTGCCGCGTGACTGGCTCTCGCTCAAGCCGATTCCCAAAGCGAAGTTGCATGGCTACCAGCCGAGCACGGTGCAGGTGTTCGTCGACGATCGTGAAGGCAAGCGGTTGACGGTGTGGCCCGACTACCCCGTCACCGAGCCCGTGCCCGTCGAGAAGGACCTCGCCTTCTTGAAGGTGATGGACGCAGGTGACGTG
>JANODF010000524.1:0-6833 GCA_031412555.1 Archangium sp.
GCAGCGTCAGGCGCCTTGAGCTCGAGCGGGCCATTGCACTGGGTACAGCGGGCGGCCTTGAGCGCCGCGCGTTTCGGGGTGGGTTCGAGTTCGGAAGGATCGAAGCCCAGCGCCTGCAACGTGACGAAGCTGCCCACGAAGGCTTCGGTCACCCCGTCGGCTTCATCGAGCGTGCAGAACACGCCTTTGGGTCCGGTGGCGTCGACGTACGCGTGGGTCCGGTTGTACGCGGGCAGCTGCCCCTCGGCGGACACGGTGGACGCTTCGTTGCGCTCCTCCACCACGAAGGTCTTGTCGCGCAGGGTGAAGGCGCCCAGCACCTCCATCTGGCTCACCTTCGGCGCAGCCACGTTGGTGAGCGGAAAGAGCAGCTTCCACTCGCCCTCCGACTCGGCCAACCACCCTTCACGTTCATCTTCGAACTGGAGAAACCACTCGTCCCACGTGCCGGTGGCGTTCGTCTTCTGCACCCGGCCCGCGATGCTGAAGGGCGTGCCGGAGTAACGCCCCGACAACCCCACCTTGAGCGGCGACTCGGTGTCCAGCAGCTGCGAGACCTTGCCCAGGGACTCCAGCTTCACTTCGCCGCGGAAGACCACCGTCTGGCAGAACTCGCAGATCTTGATCTGCCCCGCACCCGGGCGGAACTCGACAGGGGCACGGCATGAGGGGCAGTCACCGACCTTCATGAGTAGGGGGATTTCATCATGCCCACGCCCCGGCGGCGCTCATTTCTGAGCAGACCTGTGCAGAAGGCGGCCGTGGCACACTGGCGGGAAGTTGAGAGGCCCGTGGCTCATCGTGCTGGCTGCGCTCGTCGGCTCGGGCTGCGTGAGCACCAGCGCGCAACTTCAGCGCGACGCCGAGCAGTGTGACTCGTTCGCGGAGTTCGACGCGCGGGTTCGCGATGAGCTCGACGCGCTGCTCGTGCAGGCCCCGGGCGAGACGTTGGTTCGCGAGTCGTCGCGGCTCAATGCGGCGCGGCGCAGTTGTGCTCGCAAGGTGATCTCCGGCTTGCTGACGGTGAGGGAAGAGCGCGGCATCGAAGCGGTGCAGCAGGAGTTGAATGCGCTCAGCGCGACCTATCGATCCGATGAGCTGCGTGCGCTGATGAGCGCCGCGCTGGGGGACGAGGTCGTTCAGCTCGAGCCCTTGCTGGCGGAGGCGCGCGTCAGGGTGACCCGGCAAGGCAGCTCGCAGAGCGCGCAACGCAGGGATGAGCTCGAACGCGCGAAGCTCGAGGACTCTCCGGTCCTCCCGAGCGGTGAAGGGTTGACGATGTGCGACGAACACAGCCCGTGCGCGCAGCTGCGGTGCGTGCTCGAGCAGGAGCCTGCGTCACCCGATGCGGCCGCTCGCGCGTGTCTCGATGAAGCGGCGACGTTCGAGCCGGCTGAACGGGCTCGGCGTGCGGCGGAGGTGCTCTCGTTGCTTCCTGCTTCACCGGGCCCCGCTCGCACCGAGGCGCGCTTGATGCTCGAGACGCTGCGCACGCAGTTGTGGCCGCAGGTCGAGGCGGCCGTCGCGGCGAAGAAGCCGGGGCACGCGGCGCAGGTGGCCAGTCTGTTTCGCGGGCTGCCGGCGGTGAGTGCCCAGGTGGAGAAGCTGCGTGACGCGGCGCAGGCGCATCATCTGGCGCGGGCGAAGGGCGCGACGCCGGAAGGTGCGTGGCTGCACCGGAAGCTGGCGGAAGAGTTGGGTGGGCCCGAAGCGCCAGCGCTGGGTGGCGTGGGCCGATGGGAGTCACCGCGGTGGCGGTGCAAGACGCCTCCGCCCGAGATGCCTGCGCTTGCGGCGGGGTTGAGCGCGATGCTGACCGTGCGGTGTGAGGCGCCGGCTACGCAGAAGAGGAAGGACGACTCGGCCATGCGCACCTTCGAGCTGGAGAGTTCGCTGCAAGGTCAGCGGGTCGAAGGATCAGTGCGGGTGACGTGTGCGGATCGCAGCGATGAGTTTCGGCTGATGATTCAGGATCCAGGGGTGGAGGGCTTTCCCGAACGCGCACTGGTGGAGGAGTTGGAGCGGACGGTGGGTACTGCGGCTGCGGGATGCGTTCGTACGCATGAGCAGGCGGTGGGTCGGAGCTGCGAGGTGATCAGCTCGCTTTCGGCAGATCAGATCGTCGCCCGCTTCGTGGACCACTGGCGTTTTCTTCAGCGCTGGGCGCCTTGTTTTGAGACGTGGCTGCTCGCTCATGAAGGCGTGCGCCCGCCTCGGTAAGCCCTCTCCCCAACCCTCTCCCCCGCGGGGGAGAGGGAGCAGCTCAGAGCTCAGGGTCAGAACGCTTCTTCTGAAAGCTCCATGATGGCCAGCGAGCTCTTCTGCACCTGCTGCATGGCGAAGCCGGTCTGCGGCAACACCTCTGCGCAGAAGAAGCGCGCCGAGGCGATCTTGCCTTCGTAGAACGCCACGTCAGGCCCCGTCGCGGTCTTCACCTTCTGCACCGCCACCGCCGCGTGACGAACCAGCAACCAGCCGATGGTCACTTCGGCCAACGAGAAGAGCACCCGATTGCCCTGCAGACCCACGTGGTAGACCGAGTCGCCCAGCTTCTCCATCAACGAGCCCAGGCCCGCTTGCAGGTGACCCAACGCCTCGGCCAGGGAAGCGCGTTCGGCCTTCAACTCGTCGCCGCCTTCGTTGGTCTCCAGGGTCTGCGAGATGCGGCCCATCAGGCCCTGCAACGTCGCGCCGCCGTCCTTGGCCACCTTGCGCATCAGCAGGTCGAGCGCCTGGATGGCGGTGGTGCCTTCGTAGAGCGAGTCGATCTTCTGATCGCGGATGTACTGCTCCGCCGGGTAATCCTGCAGGTAGCCCGAGCCGCCGTAGCACTGCAGCGAGAGGCTCAAGAGGTCGTACACCTTCTCACTGCAGTAACCCTTGATCAGCGGGAGGATGAGATCGTTGAGCGCGTTGGGCTCAGCGGCTTCGGGTGCCTTGTGCCCACCCAGCAGCTCCACCTGATCCTGCAACGAGGCGTTGAACAGAATGAGCGCGCGCATGCCTTCGGCGTGCGACTTCTGCATCATCAGCATGCGGCGGACTTCGGGGTGGTGGATGACCGTCACGCGCGGCGCGTTCTTGTCGCGGGCGCTCTTGAGGTCGGCTCCCTGCTTGCGCTCCTTCACGTAGGAGAGCGCGTTCAGGTACGCGGTCGACAAGGTGGCCATCGACTTGAGCCCCACCGCCATGCGCGCGTGTTCGATGACGTGGAACATCTGGCGCATGCCGTCGTGCACGTTGCCCACCAGCCAACCGACCGCGGGCTTGCTGTCGCCGAAGGTCATCTCGCAGGTGGCCGAGGCCTTGAGGCCCATCTTCTTCTCGAGGTTGGTGCAGTAGACGCCGTTGCGTTCACCCAACGAGCCGTCTGCGTTCACCAGGAACTTGGGCACGATGAACATCGAGAGGCCCTTGGTGCCGGGCCCCGCGCCTTCGGGCCGCGCCAACACGAGGTGAATGGTGTTCTCCACCACGTCGCCGATGTCGCCGTTGGTGATGAAGCGCTTCACCCCTTCGATGTGCCAGACGTCGTCTTTGACCAGCGTGGCCTTCGCGCGCGCCGCGCCCACGTCACTGCCGGCGTCGGGCTCGGTGAGCACCATGCTGCCGCCCCAGTGTTTCTCCAGCATCGGCCCCACGAAGCGCTTCTTCTGCTCCTCGGTGGCCATGGTGTCGATGATGCGCGCGAGCACGTTCCCCAAGAACGAGAAGGCCGCGGCGGGGTTGGCCCCGATGACGAACTCGAAGCTGCCCCACGCCAGCGACGGCGGCGCGCCCAGACCGCCCAGGTGCGAAGGCAGATCGAGCAGGTGCATGCCCGTCTCGAAGTACGACGCGAACGCCTTCTGCATCAGGGGCGGCATGGTGACCGCGCCCGTCTTGGGGTTGAAGTCCAACGGGATGCGGTCACCTTCGGTGAAGGCCTCCGACATGATGCCCGTGCAGACGGGAATCATGGTGTCGATGGTCTGCCGCACCGTCGCTTCGTCGATGTCGCCGAAGGGTGCTTTGCCGAGCGAGTTCTTCTGGATCTCCAGAAACTCGAAGAGGTTGAAGAGGGTGTCGCGGACGTTGGGCTTGTAGTGGTGAGCAGTGGACATGGCGTGGCCAGTCTCTTTCCCCCAGAGCCCGCTGCCAAGCAGTCTGTTCTTCGAGGCGGGCGTTACTTCGCCGTGAGCATGTCCATCGCCTGCCGGGTGGGCAGCGCCATCCTGCGGGTCAGCTCGTGGTGCGAGCTGTCATCGAGGCGTTTGTTCGACACCACCCGGTAGCGCAGGTACGCCGCCGCGCGCTCTTCGTCGGACGGGCTCTGCGCGGCGGTCAGCAGCAGCTTCCCGAAGAGCTGGCTCGACTGCTCACGAATCGCGCCGGCCACCACCGCGGCGAGCTGCTGGTCGAAGGCGCTGCGCAGCTCCCCTTCGGTCACCGGCGTCGCCCGTGCAGCGCCATGAAGCCGTGGTTTGCGCAGGGTGCCCATCGCCACCGCGTCGCCGATGCCGCCCAGCAGGTAGGTGAAGCCGAAGGCGATGCTCAGGTACTTCGCCCGGGAAGCATTGGCCGCGTCGATTCGACGCTGAACTTCGACTTCGACTTCGACGGTCACCCCGCGAGCCTAGCCCGGGCCCCCCGCGACTTCAGGATTGTGCGTGGTCGATGAGCGACTTCGCCCAGGCCATCACCTTCGCCCGGTCGAGGCCCCGGCTCACCCGGAGCAGCACGAAGCGGGTCATCTCCACCGGCACCATCACCTGCGCGGGGGTGATGGCCCGCGGCGCGATGTTGTAGTTGCGGTAGGTGCACCAACTCTCCTGGGTGGAGTCGATCACCAGCTCGTAGTGCGGCGGCTGGTAGTTGCCCTGTTTGGGCGCGCGAAAACGCACGCAGAACTTCACCACCGCGGGCGGCTTCTTCATGCCCAGCTTCGCGGCGAACGCGTGCGCACCACTCGCGCCGGGGGCTGGTTGTGACCGCGCCTTGGGGGCCATCGTTCAGCCGGGCTTGATGCGTTCGACGATCTGATCGACCAGCTTCACCGAGGTCAGGCCTTCCGACTCGGCCGTGAAGTTCGGCAACACGCGGTGACGCAGCACGGGCCTGGCCAGCGCACGCACGTCGTCGACGGTGGCCGCAAACCGGCCTGAGAGCACCGCGCGAGCCTTGGCGCCCACCACCAGGTACTGGCTGGCGCGCGGGCCGGCGCCCCAGCCCACGTTCTTGGCCACGAAGTCGAAAGCGCCGGGCTCCTTGGGGCGGGTCGCGCGCACCAGGTCGACCGCGTACTTCACCACGTGGTCGGGCACCGGCACCCTTCGCACCAGGTCTTGCAGCGCGAGGATTTGTTCGGGCGAGAGCACCTTGGTCAGCGTGGCCGTCTTGCCGCCGGTGGTCTGCTTGACGATTTGAATCTCTTCTTCCGCCGACGGGTAGCCCACGTCGACCAGGAACATGAAGCGGTCGAGCTGGGCTTCGGGCAGCGGGTAGGTGCCTTCTTGCTCGATGGGGTTCTGGGTGGCGAACACCAGGAACGGCGGCTCGAGGTGCCAGGTGCGGCCCGAGGCGGTGATGCGGTGCTCCTGCATCGCCTGCAGCAGCGCGGCCTGGGTCTTGGGCGGCGTGCGGTTCACCTCGTCGGCCAGCACGATGTTCGCGAAGAGCGGGCCCTTCATGAAGCGCAGCTCGCGGTGACCGGTGGCGCGATCCTCTTCGAGGATGTCGGTGCCCGTGATGTCGGAGGGCATCAGGTCGGGGGTGAACTGAATGCGGTTGAACGAGAGGTTGAGCACCTCGGCCAGGGTGCTGATGAGCAAGGTCTTGGCGAGCCCCGGCACGCCGACGAACAGGCAGTGCCCACGGGAGAACAAGCTAATCAGCAGGTGCTCGACCACGTCGCGTTGACCGACCACGCGTTTCTCGATCTGCTCCACCACCTGGGCACGTGCCTGCGCCAGTGCTTCTACGGCCTTCAGGTCTTCCCCAGTTGCCAACTCAGTCATGTCCGAACGTTGTAACTCCCGCGCTCCGAGCCGTCACCTCCGCGTTGCCGTCACCCCCGCGTTCTCAGGGGGTCACCTGAATGGCCCGCGGCTGGAGTGCCTCGTACTCGTCTGCGCCAGCCGCCTCGAGCGAAGCCCAGGCCTTCTTCGCCGCGCGCAGCACGCGCGCCAGAATGCGACCCACGTCGTCATCACCGGGCGGGGCCACCGGCACCACCGCGCCGTCGTCCTGCCACAGCGCCTCCGGGACGAGGAGGTCGAGGTGGAGGCGTGGAGTTGAAGGGCTGAAGAGTTCGGTGCCTTTCGAGGCTGTTGGCACCGAGGACTTGAAACCGAGAGTTCACGACGAAGTGACGCAGGTGCCTTCAACTTGGCGGCGCGCCCGGACTATGACTGCGCATCTTCATCCGGAGGCACCATGCGGAAGACCCCATCAGTCGTGTGCTGCGTTGCTCTTCTACTCTCTTCTGCCGCTATGGCAGATGGTCAGCGGCTCTATCCGGATCCTTTTCTCCATTGTGAAGACCCAGCGCTTGTACTTCGAACCCCAGACCTCACGAACGAACCGGGGAATCACGTTGACTCCGTGAGTGTCATCTTACCTGAGGAGCGACTGCTTCAAGCTCCGGGCGAAATTTCGATCCACGGGGTCGACTTGCGTGGCTACTCCATGGGCTACGGGTACATCGAGCAAGCCGGAGAGACCAACAACTCCTGCACCTACAAGTACAGAAAAACAGATAACAGCTTTCTGTTGGCCGGATGTGAGCTGATGGAGGGCGATGCTCCAAGTGCCATCCGAACCGCCAGCATGAGGCTCAAAGTTCCTGGAATGAG
>JANODF010000525.1:0-13038 GCA_031412555.1 Archangium sp.
GGCTGGATCTCGGCCAAGCCCAGCGAGTTCCTCATTCGCATGCGCGGCGGCAACGTGGTCTCTGCGGGCCAGGGCGCCACCGTCTTCAAGTGGCCCTGGGACTCGATGGCCATCGTGCCCACCACCGTGCAGCGGCTGCACTTCGTGGCGGATCAGATCACCCAGGAGAAGGTGGGCGTGAAGGTGACCGGCATCGCCGTGTACCGGATCGCTGAGCCGCTGATCGCCTCGCGCATGCTCAACTTCAGCTTCCCCGAGCGCGCGCAGGAGAAGCTCGCCGAGATGATGGAAGAGATGTGCGTGGGCGCCTCTCGCCGGCTGATCGCCAACCTCACCGTCGAGCAGTGCCTCACCCGGCGCAAAGACGCGCTGTCCACCGAGTTGGTGCGCGAGATTGCGCCGGTGGTGAGCGGTGAAGGCCGCATGGAAGACGTGACCGATCGGGGCTGGGGCGTGGTGGTCGACACCATCGAGATCCAGGACGTGCGCGTGCTCTCGGGCCAGGTGTTCTCGAACATGCAGGCGCGTTTCCGCCTCTCGCAGGAGCAGGTCGCGCGGGAAGCCGAGCTGGCCAAAGAGCGCGCGATTCGCACCGATGAGACCGCGACCGAACGGGAGGTCGAGCTGATCAAGGTCTCGGCGACCACCGAGATCCGCCGGCAGAAGCAGGCCGCCGATGAGTCGGCCCGCCTGGAGAAGCTCGCGTCAGACGCGAAGGTGGAAGAGGCCAAGCTGGCTCAAGAACGCGCCACCCGGGCCGCGCAGATCGCCTCTGAGCGTGAGTTTCAGCTTCAGAAGATCACCGCCGAGCAGGAGGTCCGCCAGCGCCGCCAGCTCGCTGAAGAAGCCGCGATCAACGAGAAGGCGCAGGCCGATCAACGCCAGGCGCTGCAAAAGCTCAACGCCGAGGTGCAGCTGCAGCAGGAAAAGCTTCGCGCCGAACTCGAGGCGGTACAGCTGGAGGCGCAGGCAGAGCAGGCCCGCCATCAGGCGCGGCTTCAGCAAGAAGCGCAGTCAGGAGAGCTGCTGCGCAGCGCAGCCGACGTGGCCGAGGCCAAACGCGCGCTGACGGAGATCGAGACGCGCACCGTGGAGCTCGAGGTGCAGAAGCAGCAGCTGCTGGGATCCTTCGAACTCGATCGTGCCGCCAAGCTGCGCCAGATCGAGAACAACCTCTCGCCCGAAGCGATCCAGCTGGTGGTGGCCAACCGGCTTCCGGAGCTCGCCGCCGCCTTCCAGCAGAAGATGGGCGAGGTGCACATCACCGCGGTCGATGGCGCGAACCCTTTCGGTTACATCGCCGCCGCCGTCGAAGGCGTGATGGGACTCGCCCGAAGTGCGGGGCTCGAGGTGAAGAAACCCCAGTGAATTCAATCGGCTGACTGCGGGAGCGAATTCTCTTAGAAACGCACTCCCCGCCGACTGCATATTGAACTCACACATGAAGCGTTCGACCGTTCTCGCCCTGGCTTCCCTGTCCGCCATCGGGCTGGTGTTCATTCCCTCGCTCATCCCCGCGGGGCCCACTTCATCGTTGGACGCGTCGTCGCTGCTCGCTTCCGGCCGGCTCTTCATCGCGGCCGGGGTGATCTTCCTGGGCGGTTTGCTCACCTCGCTCACCCCCTGCGTGTACCCGCTCATTCCGATCACCGTCGGCGTGTTCGGCGCGCGCCAGGCAGAGTCGAAGGGCCGGGCGCTCATCCTCACCACCGCCTACGTGGTGGGCATGGGCATCGTCTTCGCGTCGCTCGGCGTGTTCGCGGCGTTGTCCGGCCGGGCCTTCGGCTCGGTGTTGGGCAACACCTGGGTGCTGGTGGGCCTGGCGATCTTCATGGCGGTGTTGGCGAGCTCCATGTTCGGGGCCTTCGAGTTGGCGCTGCCCTCGGGCCTGGCCACCAGACTCAACGGCGTGGGTGGGGGCGGTATCATCGGCGCCCTGTTGATGGGCAGCGTGGCCGGTTTCCTCGCGGCGCCCTGCACGGGCCCGGTGCTGACCGGCGTGCTCACCTGGGTGGCGCAGACGCGGGATCCGGTGATCGGCGGCGGCTTGTTGTTCATCTACGCGATGGGCATCGGCGTTCCGTTCTTCCTCATCGGCGTCTTCACCATGCGGCTGCCGAAGAGCGGCGTGTGGATGGAGTGGGTCAAGAGCGTGTTCGGGATCGCGCTGCTGGCGATGTCGCTCGGCTACCTGCGCGATGCGTCTCCAGCGCTTCGTGAGGTGATCGGCTCGTCGACCGAGTTGATGGGCCGCAGCGTGGCCATCACCGTCGGTGCAGCGCTCGCGTTCATCGGCGTGCTGGTCGGCGCCATTCACCTGTCCTTCAAGGAAGGCACGCAGTGGTTGCCCAAGAGCCTCGGCGTGACGGCGGTGCTGGTGGCGTTCATGGTGCGCATGGCCGCTCCCGAAATGGCTCCGAAGATCATCGAAGGCGGCGGCCCGCCGGCGGAGTTCACCTGGGCGCTCACCTTCAAGCCGGAGGAGTCGCTGGCGCCTTTCGAACAGGTGCTGGCGAAGGCGAAGGCCGACTGCAAGCCGGTGATGATCGACTTCTTCGCCGACTGGTGTGCGGCCTGTAAGGAGCTCGATCACCTGACCTACGTCGCGCCCACCGTGGTGGCCGAAGCAGGCCGCTTCGTGACCATCAAGGTCGATGGCACCAACGAGAACGACGTGACGGCCGCCTTGTACGAGCGCTTCGGCGTGAAGGGCCTGCCCACCGTGGCCTTCATCGACCCGATGGGTGAAGTGCTACAGAACCCGCGCATGACCGGCTTCCTGCCCCCTGAGCAGTTCCTCCCCGAGATGCGGAAGATCGGCCTCGCCACGTGCTCGCGTACGCCCTGACGTTGTCGATGGCCGCTGCCGATGGAGGCCACGAGGTGCTCGCGTTGCTCGAGCGCCAGGCGGCCGCGTGGAGCAAAGGCGACATCGACGCGTTCTGTTCGATCTACGCGGATGACGCGGTCTTCGTCTCACCCAGTGGTGTCACGCGCGGCCGGGCCGAGGTGCTCGCGCGGTACAAGAAGAAGTACCCGACCGCTGCGGCGATGGGGAAGCTGACCTTGAGCCCCGTCGATGTTCGGGAGACCGCCGATGCCGTCTCGGTCGCCGCGAAGTGGACCTTGGATTACCCCGACAAACCCGCGGCCACGGGTCACACGGTGGTGGTGTTCCGCCGCACTCAAAACCAGTGGCGAATCGTGCACGACGCCTCGATGTGAGTCCTCTCCCTTCGGGAGAGGGTCAGGGTGAGGGCAATTGTTCGCTGGAACCCGCCCTTGCCCTTCGTGCACGATGACCGAGTGAAGCACCTCATCTTCTGCCTCCTCTTCCTCGCCTGCACCCCCAAGCCAGCCTCCACGCTGGTGCCTGACGTCGACGCCTCGACCCCCGACGCCGCTGCGCAAGTCGACGCAGGCGTGTCCTGCGCCTGCCAACAATGGGGCAATCCCCGCAACAAGGGCTTCGTCGCCGACCCGCTGGTCGAGCTCTCCGGCCTGGTGGCCAGCCGTGCCCAGCCCGGCGTCTTCTACGCGCACAACGACTCAGGCGACTCAGCCCGCTTCTTCGCGATGGCCACCACCGGAGCGATCGCCCAGACCTTCACGCTCGACGCTGCGACCGCGACCGATTGGGAAGACATCGCGCTGGGCCCATGCCCCACCGGCACCTGCGTGTACCTGGGCGACATCGGCGACAACCTCCGCTTGCGCAGCGACTACGCCATCTACCGCGTGCCTGAGCCGACGGTGACCTCGGGCACCACCAGCGTCCCCTGGGAGCGCTTCCGCTACGAATATCCGCAAGGCGGCCGCCACAACTCAGAGTCGATCTTCATGCACCCGTCGACGGGCCGGCTCTACCTGGTGACCAAAGAAGACAGCGCGCCGAGCGAGGTCTATCGATTTCCGCTCCCGTTCGATTCGGGGAAGGTGGCGGTGCTCGAGCGGGTGGCCACGCTCACGGTTCCCAGTTCGACCGATCGTCCGCTGACCGGCGCCGACGTCAACGTGTGCGGCACCGCGGTGTTGTTGCGCATGTACAACCGCCTGGTCGAGCTGCGCTTGCCCGCGGAGGAGACCGACTTCGAGAAGATCTTCGCGATCGATCCGGTGACGGTGCCCACGGCGAGTGAAGGGCAGGGTGAGGCGGTGGCCTACGGCGCCGATGGTCAGTCGTACTTCACGGCGAGTGAGAAGCTGGTCGACCCGCCTCCGCTCTACGAGCACCGCTGCAGATGATCTGGGTCGCGCAGCCTTCCTCTGCTGGCGGTTTTGCTCGATGAGTTGGAAGGCGGCCTTCGGTCACCTCGCCGCGCGCGTGGTGCAGGGCGTGGCCCTGGTCAGCCGGGCGCCTTCTCGATCGCTCACTCAGACCGAGCGCGAGCTGATCGCGCCCATCTACGAAAGCAGCGTCGACCTCTCGAAGATCCGCATCCGCGAGAACGTGCGCGGCCTGCTCAACGCCAGCCGGCGCGCCTTCGTGATCGAAGAGACGATGTTCCTGCCCAGCGGGTACCTGCCGTTGCGCAGCCACATCCTGGTGCACGAGGTGTGTCACGTCTGGCAGTTCCAGAACGGTGGGCACGCGTACATCGGAGACTCGGTGCATGCGCAGTTGCTGGGTGATGGCTACGAGCTGGAGAAGGGCCTGCTCCAGGGCCTCGCGTGGGCTGAACTCAACGCCGAGCAGCAGGCGACGTTGATCGAAGCGTCGTTCACGCAGGGCTGCTTCGAGGGCAAGCCCTTCAGGGTGCGTGGCCGCGACTGGACCGGGTACTGGCGCACCGCGGTCGCTGAGCTGAGAGCTGGTCGCGGTGCCGCGTTCACTTCAGTACGGTGACGACATGCGACCTCTTCGCTACTCCATCAACGTCACGTTGGACGGCTGCATCGATCACCAGTCGGTAATCCCGACCGAAGACATGCATCACTTCGCGGCTGCGACCATCGCCAGGGCCGATGCGATCCTGCTGGGCCGCGTGACGTACCAATTGATGGAGGAAGGGTGGCGGTACGCCCCGCCTCCGGGAACGCGGCCTGCGTGGATGGAGCCGTTCGCGCAGACGATCAACGCTGCGAAGAAATACGTCGTGTCGAGCACGCTCGCGCAGGTCGACTGGAACTCGGAGCTCCTTCAAGGAGATCTCGAGCAGGCGGTGAAGGCGCTCAAACAGCAGCCCGGTAAGGGCCTCTACGTCGGAGGCGTGATGCTCCCGCGGGCGTTGACCGAACTGGGCTTGATCGATGAGTACGAGTTCATGGTGCAGCCCCGGCTCGTGGGTCATGGGCCGGCGCTGTTCGCGGGGCTCTCGAAGCCCGTCGACCTGAAGCTCGTCGGCCGAACCGAGTTCAGCTCAGGCGCCGTGGCCCTGCGCTACGAGCTGAAGAAGTAGGCGCGGGACCGCTCGCATCGAGAGGGTTGGCGGGAATAGAAACCACCTCAATCACCGGTCTCCCCGAGAGCAGTCGAGGGGCTCCTTGCTGCAGTTACTTGCGCTTGAAGACCCGCTTCAACTCGAGCGCCTTTTCGCCCGGAGGCGTGACGATGATCCGCAACGTCATCGACCCGTCCTCCTCCACGCGGCGGCGCAGCTCGAGCGGCACTTTGCCTTCCCTCTCCAGGGTGACGTGACCGCGCCCCACGATGGTGTCTCCCTCGAGGGTGACCACGTACGAGAGCACGTTCCCAAAGAAGTCATCGACGGTGGGGGTGACGCCATCGAACACGAGGGTGTGCCGCTTGCTCGGCAGCACGCCTGACTTCACCTCGATGGTCGCGCGTTCAGCCGTGGTGACGATGACGTTGATGGGCCGAACGGTGGGCGCCAGCTTGCGAAGCACCCACGCGACCTTGAGCCGCTCGAGCACCGGAGCCGTGTCACTCGACCGTTCGCTGTCGAGAATCCACGTTCCGTCGAGCGCCGACACGCCGCCATCACTCGCCGCCAGCAGCAGCGTGAGGGCGAAGGCAGAAATCAGAAGCTGCCGCCGAAGTTGATCATCGCGCCGGTCGGAGTGGGGTTGGTCTCGATGGGCTCACCCGTGCCGGTCTTGGGAACCGGAGCCGCCTCGGGCGCACCGGGCGTGGGGGTGAGCACGATCCACGTCACGCCGCCCACCACCGCCGCTGCGCCTGCACCGACCAGGATGTTGGCCAGCAGCGCGCTGGTGGGCGCCGCCTTCGCTTCCGCGCGCGTCACCCCGACAGGGTCACCACCGGCCTGGAGCTTGGTGCGAACGCTCTGCGCGCCCTGGCCGAAGCCCACACCCACCGCGACCGCCGCGGCGCCCACGATGGCCAGATAGAGGCCGGGCTTGGTGAAGATGCCGCCTTTGGGCTCTTCGATGGGCTTGACCACCACCACCTCCGCCAGGGGGATCGCGACGAGCGAGACCTTCACCTCGACCGCCTTGTTCGATTCCACGGTGACGGTCTGCTCGAACGGCTTGTAGCCGGGTGAGGTGACCTTCACCGTGCGGGTGCCGCGCTGCGCGATCACCTCGACCGAGCCCATGCCGTTCTCGACGCCATCGACCGTCACCACACCCGAGGGATCGTTGTCGATCACGATCTTGCCGTTGGGGATCGAGAGGGTCTTCTGCACCTGCACCACGAACCCGGCGAGCTTCTTGATGAACTCGCGATCTTTCTGCGACTGGCTCTTGCCGGCCACACCGAGGAAGGTCTTTTCGGCCTTCTCGCCGCTCTCCTGCGAGACGACGAGCACCTCGTTGAAGCCGGGATCCCAGCCGTACATGGTGACCAGCGAGCCGACGTTGTGCTTTTGCACGGTCAGGCGCACCAGCCGGTTCACCTTGAGCTTCTTCGCCGCCGCTTCCATGCACGCGTAGTCGGTGCAGGCGTCGGCCTTCGCGAACTCCGCGCCGAGTTGGCTGCGCGCCGATGACGGCTCGACCACGGTCTGAAAGAGATCGCCCTGGCCGAGCTGCTTGAGCAACTCCGCTTCGAGCTGGCGGGCACGTGAGGCGCTCACCTCTTCGGTGTCGGCGGCCTTCACCGAGAGCACACCCAGGGTAGGGCGGAACTCGACCGGGATGACCGTCTTCTCTTCCGTCAGGTCGAGCTCGAAGTCCTGCGCCATCGCCGAAGTGGCGAGGAGGATCACCGGGAGGGCGCTGCGAACGAAGCTGAGGGTCACGTGTTCTCCGGAACAAAACGGCGGATCTGCTCGACCAGCTCCGAGACGCTCGCGGTGCCGCGCACGAGCTTCTTGTCTTTCTCGGTGACGAAGTGCTGCTCGATGAGGAACTGCAAGGCGTTCTCCAGACTGGTCTTCGACAGCGCTTCGGCGGCGGTGATCGTACCCGCGAGGAAGTCGGCGCGGCCAGCTTCCAGCGCGCGCTTGAGGTACTCCTTGCGATCACATCCCCCCGCGGGGAGGTCCACGGCGGTGCGGGCGGCCAACAGGTAGGACTCCAGGGAGTCGCGCAGCAGGTCGGCGAGGAAGTGCACCATCGGCCGGGCGTGCGCTTCGGGCGCGATGTGAATGCCGTCGACCGGGTGGTGGCCACCTTGCGACAGGAGCCCCAGCTTGCCCAGGTGCTCCAGGGTCTCGTCGAAGATGTGCTCGAACGTCTTGCCCACCGGGTAGAGGAACTCGAGCTTGAAGAGGCGCGAGAGGAAGAGCGCGTGCTCCTTGATGGTGGCGCGATCGGCCTTCGGCTCGTTCGCCATCACGGCCGCACACACGATGGTGCGCCCGGCGACCAGGTTCATCAGGGTGTTCTTGTAGAAGCTGAGCTCGGCGCGGCGATCGTCTTCGACCTGGAAGATGGGTTCGCCCCGGGCCTCGATGCTGCGCACCATGCCTTCGCTGCAGAACATCCGCATGGCGTCCGAGATGGCGCCGATCACGGTGGGATCAGACGGCGAGGTGATCAGCAGCCGCGAGAGCGGCGCGCCCAGATCGGTGGCCAGCCCGCGCAAGAACACGATGCGATCGGTCAGCTCACGCACCGAGATGCCCCGGCGGCGATGCGCCAGCAGGGCCGAAGCGAGCAGCGCGTGTGGCGTGACGGTGGAGACCTTGCTGATCCCGTACATCACCCGGTGCCCCAGCGCGCGCACCAGCGCCTTCTTCTGATCGTCGGTGGCGGTCTCGCGCACCACGCCGCGTTCGCGCATCAACTTCGCCAGCGACACCGGTTCATCGAAGGTCAGGTAGATGCGCCCGTAGTTCTGGGTGAGCACCGCGGGGGCCGAGAGCAGCGCCTTGAGATCTTCGGGCTTCTTCTCGCCGCCCTGGAGCTCCTGCTTGTAGCTCGCGCCTTCGACGACCTTCTCGTAGTCGATGGCGATCGGCACGAAGACCAGATCATTGCGCGCGCCTTCCATCACCGCGTCGACGAGCCAGGTGAACAGACCCAGCTTGGGCTGCAGCAGCTTGCCCGTGCGAGAACGACCGCCTTCCGGGAAGAACTCGTGGTGCAGGCCGTCGTGCACGATCTTCTTGAGGTAGGCCTTGAAGGACGCCGTGTAGAGCTTGTCGCCCTTGAAGCTGCGCCGCAGGAAGAACGCGCCCGAGCGCCGCAGGAACGGCCCCAGCGGCCAGAACGAGAGGTTGGCGCCAGCGGCGATCAGCGGCGAGCTGTAGCCGCGCGTCCACAACACGTACGACATCACCAGGTAGTCGATGTGGCTCTTGTGGCTGGGCGTGAAGACCAGCGGCGCATCGGAGGCGGCCTTCATGGTGCGATCGAGCCCTGCCTCGTCGACCTCGATGCCGTCGTAGATGCGGTTGAACACCAGGTTCAGGATCGACGCGAAGAGCCCGACGTAGCTGGGGCTTTGCCGGGCGGCGATGGAGTCGAAGTTCTTCTTCGCTTCCTTCATCACCACGGGCAGCGGCTTGTTCTTCTCCGTCGCCACCTCCTGCGCGGCCTGCTGGAAGACCCGGTCGCGCATCGCTTCGTCGATGAGGCGCTCGGTCTCCTTGGCGGGAGGGCCGAAGACCGCGCGGGTCTCCTTGGCGAGATGGTGATGCAGCGCGCCGCGCACCTTGCGGGCGATCACGGCGGTTGGGCTGTCACCTTCGTTCTTGATCACCTCGCGCAGATCGATCGGCGTGCCCACGCGCAGCTGAGCGCGCTCGTAGTTGCGAATGAACGAGACCACGGAGTGCACGAAGCCAGGCGCCTCCGGGCTGCCGAAGATGCGATCGGAGATGCTCGGCTTGACCTTCTGCTGCCACTTCTCCCAGACGAGCAGCTCGGGCACGAGGAAGATGGGCCGATCGCTCTTGCGGGCGAGCTCGACCAGGGCAGGGAAGGGATCTTCACGGCCTTCGCGGCCGCGCGCGGTGTTGAAACCGCTCTCGCGCATGAAGATGAGCCCCGAGCCACCGTGCGATCGCGCGAAGTCGAAGCGTTCGGCGTGATCGCCCTCCATCTTCGCCTTGATGAACGGCTTGGTGAACCAGCGCCGCAGGTTCACCACGGCGCGGATCGGCGGCAGGCCGCGGCGAATCAGCGCCCAGTGCAGGAAGAGGAAGTTGACCCACGCGGTGGTGCGCATGACGTGCACCACCAGGCCGCGTTTCGAGAGCTCCTGGAGCTCTTCGATGCCAGTCTGCGGGAAACGCACGGCTTCGAAGAACCGCTGCCCCAGCTCGCGCCCCACCGGCCCGAACTCTTCCTTGAGCACAGGGTCGTTTTTGATCGGTCTGGCTTGAATCGCTTCTTCGGACAAGGGGCGCGAACCATAGGCGAATCCGCCCAGACGGAGCCGTGGAAATTGGCTCCCTCTCCCTCTGGGAGAGGGTCGGGGTGCGGGCCTCGAGCCACGCACTGAGGCCCGAAAGACGCAACGCAAGCCGCGAACGGGCCGATTCGCACCGTGAACGGTCGAAACCACCCGGCACGCCCATTGAACAAGGGCCCGGCATGGAACCCACCACGCCTCCGCCGACCCCATCTCGCCTCCGTTGGATCTGGAACCAGCACTGGGCCGGAGGAATCTTCATCATCACCTTCGCGGTCTGGGTGATCGCCGGCCAGGTCTCGCACCGCACCGACTTCGCCTCGACCGAGCTCGCCGACGACGTGGAGTCCCGCTGGGGCGCTCCGGTCGAACAAGCCGCGCCCTCGTTACGCGCGGTGCAGAGCGGCACCGTCTTCACCGAACTCGCGCCGCTCTCACTTTCCCAACAACGCGTGAAGGTCGACGCGACGATGAACTACCGCAAGCGAGGCCTCGCCTATTTCTCCGGCTTCGACTTCACCTTCGACGGCACCTACCTCGCCGAGAACCCCGAGCCGCACGACATCGACGTGGCCTTCGTCTTCCCGATCGAAGTCGACAAGTCGCAGGTGCTGCTGTCCGAGCTGGCCTTCTCGGTCGACGGCGCGCCCTCATCGATGGATCTCGGTGAACGCGGTGATCGCCTGGTGTGGACCGGCCGCCTGCCGGTCGGCGGCAAGACCGAGTTCCACATTCGCTACCGCGCACGCGGCCTGGAATCGTTCGTCTACCGGCTCGACCCGGCGCTGCAGGCCCGCAACGTGACGCTGAACATCGACGTGACGGGCGGAGAGAACATCGACTACCCGCCGTTCGTACTCGCGGCGAGCGCGAACACCACGGGTGACGGCAAAGCCTCGCTCGAATGGAAGTACCCCTCGCTCGAGTCGGGCGTGGCGATGGGCGTGATCCTCCCGTCGGTGAAGAAGTACGACGAGCTGATGGCCACGATGGCCTTCCGCGCTGTGGTGCCGGGCATCGTCTTCCTGATCGGCCTCTCGCTGCTCTCCCTGCGCCATCGCCGCAAGCTGCACATCTGGGAGACGTACGTGGCCGCCGCCGCCTTCGGCTTCACCTCGGTGTTGTTGGCGTACCTCGGCGCGTTCCTCCACTTCCTCGCGGCGTGGGGCGTGACGATGGTGGGTATGGGCGCGGCGGTGGTGCTCTACGTCTCCCGGCTCTTCCCTCAGGAGCGCCTGCACTGGCTGGCCGGAGCGTGGGTCGCCACGCAGGTGCTCCCGACGCTCGCGGTGCTGCTGCCCGGCTACACCGGACTCATCTACACGCTCGAATTGCTCGCGGGCCTGCTGGCGGTGATGACGCTGGTCACCCGGAAAGAGGTGCGCGCCTTCCTCTCCGACCGCCCGGTGGAGGTGATGTCATGACGCCCGCGCTGTGGGTGTTGCTGCTCGCCGCCACGCCCAGCACGGGCACGGTGACACTGCCGATCGAGGAAGCCCGATCGTTCTTGTCCACCCCATTCGAAGCAGCGGCGCCGATTTCGGCGGCGGTGATCAGCCAGCGCCTGACGGGGCAGGTGACCGGAGACTCACTCGAAGTGACCGCCACCTTCCAGGTCACGGTGATCGAAGCGACCCGCTGGAGCCGGCTCTCGCTCATCAAGCTCGATCCCCACGTGACGCTGGTCGAAGCGACCAGTGGCGAAGGCATGTTGGTCACCACGCACCAGAACGAGGTGGCCTTCATCTCGAAGGTGCCCGGCACGTACACGCTCGAACTGCGTCTCTCCGTGCGAGGTGAAGGCAGCCCGGTGCACGTGGCGCAGCTGAATCGTGGGGCCGACGCACGTGAAGGCGTGATGCACGTCGAGACGGCCGCCCCGGAGCAATCACTGGAGCAGGGTGCTGAAGTGCACTCGAGCGGCGGCACCTGGCTCGTTCGCTGGAAAGGCCGCACTCAAGCCGCGGTCGCAGCGGCACGGCCCCCGATGGAGCCGGTGGTCACCACGGCCCACGTGCAGGTGGTGAGCACGGTCGAAGGGCGCGCACGAATGACGGTGGAGTACCGGCTCGGTCTCGATCGGGAACAGACCCTCGCGCTGCGCCTGCCTCCTGACTGGACGCTGACCCGGGTGAGCGCCAACGGAGCCCCGCGCGCGGTACCTGCCGGAAAAGAAATCGCACTGACGGTGGCCCCGCAGAGCGCAGGTGCCCGCGAAGGGCTGGTGGAGCTCACCCTCGAGCGCGACTTCGGCGTCTTCCACCTCTCCGGGCGGCTCAACCTGTCGCTGCCCGGCGCGTCGTGGCCGACCTCAGTGATGGACACGAGCGTGCACCTGCCGAACGTCTTCGAGTACCGCCGCCTGGGTGGCAGCCTCGAACCGTCAGACGCCGCGGTGTCGACGAATCAAGCGTTGCCTGGCAAGGCGTTGCACTTCCGCCAGCACCTGGTGGCGTCAGCCGGTCCCACGCTCGAGCTGAGCTACTCGGTGGATCTCACGAACCGCTATTTCCGGGCGCGAAGTCATTGAGAGAAGCCCCCTCTCCCCTTTGGGGAGAGGGCTGGGGTGAGGGGCGGTCCCAAACACACCCAATCGCCTGGTCAGCGCAGCAAAAGTCACGGCGGGCGCCTCAAACGGATCCCGAAACAAAGCCCGAACATCCGCCGCCGAGACCACCTTCCGCCCAAATGCCTGAGCCAATGCATCACCCAACAAATACCCAAGCGAGTGACTGACCCCGTTCATCAAACTCAAACTCGAGACCGGCACCATCTTCTGAGCCGCCGCCAGGTCGTCCCCAAGCGCCGTCGAGATCGCCAACGTAAACGCCGCCACCCGCTTCATCTCGCTGCGGCCCGATTCGAAGTGCCACGTCCACTCATCCAACTGCGTGCACCGCCGCTTGGGATTGACCAACCGGCTGCCAAAGAACCCGAGCGCCTCCTCGAGGCAACGCGCCCAGAAATGATCCGAACGAGATCGCGGCCGCTCCATCGCATCGCCCACACACAGATGACGAACGAAGTGCGCCGCTTCCTCCGCCGCGTGATTGAGCGAGAACGAAGCGATCCACACGGCGCGCGCCCGGGGAATCCACGCACTCTCCAGCGACAGCACATGCCGTTCGAGATGCCGCAGCTCGGCTGCCGTGAAACGAGCCCGCTTCGCCAGCCGCTCGAGCGCATCGAAGTCACCCGCGCTGAGCACCAACACCTGGTCGACCGCGTTGCCGACCTTGAGGCCGGTAAACCTCCCGATGTCGCGCGCGAGATGGCGGAAGGTGAGGGCGATGCCCGACTCGTCGATCGGC
>JANODF010000526.1:0-2615 GCA_031412555.1 Archangium sp.
GCCAGCGCGCTGCGTTCACCCTTGGTCATCGTCACGTGGCCCGCGATCTTCTGGCTCTTGAAGCGGTTGACCACGTGCACGAGGCCATTGTTCGTGGAGTCGACGTAGGGGTTGTCGATCTGCGCCGGGTCACCGGTCAGCACGATCTTCGTGTTGTCGCCCACGCGGGTGACGATGGTCTTCACCTCGTGCGGCGTGAGGTTCTGCGCCTCGTCGACGATGATGTACTGGTTGGGGATCGACCGGCCGCGGATGTACGTCAGCGGCTCGATCTCGATGATCCCCAGGTCCATCAGCTCGTGGTACCCGCGCCCCGATTTCTTGTCGTTCCGGCTCAGGTTGAGCAGGTACTCCACGTTGTCGAAGATGGGCTGCATCCACGGGTTCAGCTTCTCGTCGACCGAACCCGGCAGGTAACCGATGTCGCGGCCCAGCGGGAAGATGGGGCGGCTGACCAGCAGCTTCTGGAAAGCCGCCTCTTCGGTGACCTTCTGCAGACCCGCGGCGATCGCCATCAGGGTCTTCCCCGTACCGGCCTTGCCCACGATGGTGACGATCTTCAGATCGTCATTCAGGAGCAGGTCGATGAGGAAACTCTGCTCCATGTTGCGCGGGCGCACGCCCCACACGCCGTCTTTGACCTGGCGGTTGAGCGCCACCACTGCCTGCTTGTCGCCGTCGTAGCGGCCCATCGCGGTGTGCGAGGGGTTCGCTTCGTCCTTGAAGAGCACGAACTCGTTGGGCCCCAGCTTGTCGATGTCGGGGATGGTGACCTGCGCCCCCGGCTTGTAGAGCTGGTTGATGAGCTCCGCCGAGACCAGCCGCTCGCTGATGCCCGTGTAGAGATCGCTGATCTCCACCCGCTCGGGCTCGAAGTCTTCCGAGATGAGCCCCAGCGCGTCGGCGCGAATGCGCAGGTTGGTGTCTTTGGTGATGAACACCGTCTGGCTGTTCGGGTCGCGCAGGCGCGTCTCGATGCCCACCGCCAGAATCCGGTTGTCCATCAGCTGCCCGTCGGCCATCGACTTGGGCAGGTCGTGCTCCACGAAGGAGACCTTCAGCATGCCGCCGTTGGGCAGCGGCACTCCTTCGGCGAGGGTGCCTTCCTTTCGATGCGCATCCAGATACCGAGCCACCTGGCGCGCGTTGCGCCCGAGCTCAGACATGTCCTTCTTGAACATGTCGAGTTCTTCGATGACGTAGATGGGAACGATGACCGTGTTGTCGTCGAAGCTGTAAATCGACCGTGGGTCATGCAGCAAAACGTTGGTGTCGAGAACGAAGTTCTTCCGCGCCAAAAAAGCCCCCGGTGGGAGTGGTGAACCGACTCTGTTCGCGCTCGTACTTAAGCACGCGCGAGCGCCCGCCTTCACACGTATTTGATGGCTAGCAAGGCGAAGTCGACTTCGCCCTTCGGCCGATGCACCGTCACCACGTCGCCCGCTTTCTTGCCCAGCAGGGCCCGGCCAACCGGTGAGTCGACCGAGATCTTCCCCGTTTTGAGGTCGGTCTCGTCGGGGCCGACCAGCTGGTAGGTCACCTTGGTAGCGTCTTCTTCGTTTTCGAGGGTCACCGTGGCGCCGAAGAACACCTTGTTGGGGTCTTTGTGCTCGGTGGGCTCGACCACGGTCAGCCGCTCGAGCCGTTTGTCGAGGAAGCGCAGCCGGCGGTCGATCTCTCGCAGGCGCTTCTTGCCGTAGATGTACTCGGCGTTCTCCGATCGATCCCCCAGGGAAGCGGCGAACGAGACCTCGGCGGTCACCTTGGGCCGCTCGACGGTGAGCAGGTATTTGAGCTCGGCGCGCAGCTTCTCGGCCCCAGCGCGGGTGATGTAGAGCGTGCCCCGCTCCCGCGGCTCGTCGTCTTCGGCGAGGTCCTCGGGGTCTTCGATTTCTTCTTCGGGGTCAGCCATGACGCGCGGGCGTCTAGCACACGCCCCAAGTCGTGCTATGCGCCCTTCCCCATGCGAACCCTCGCCTTCATGAGCGTCCTGCTGCTCTCGGCCTGCGAGCGAATCGATTACATCGAGCTCGTTCCCACCGAGGTGGTGTTCAAGGCGCCCACGGCCCAGTCCTGGCTCGAAGCGAAGTGCATGGCCCGCAACGGCGCCCGCGCGGTCAAGGCGAAGGTCGGCTGGTCGGTGGTGGATCCCAAGGTGGCCGCGGTGACCAGCAAGGGCCTGGTGACCCCGGTGGGCGACGGCGAGACCGAGGTGATCGCCAAGGTCGGTGACGTCGAGGCCCGCGCGGTGGTGCAGGTCATCTACGTCGACCGCATCGAGATCGAGCCCAGGGTGCTCACCATCAAAGAAGGTGCCGAGTCGGCGCACGTTCAGGTGAAGGTTTTCCGCAAGAACGGCAAGGTGCTGACCGACCGCAAGGCCCTGTTTTCGTCGGCAGACCGAAAAATCGCCCAAATCGTGGGCGACAACGCGATTTTGCCGCTCGATCCCGGCACCACGACGGTCAAAGTTCAGGTAGAGGGCGCCACCGCGTCTTTCGAGGTGGTCGTTGAGTCAGACAAGCAGAAGAAGTGAGTCGTACCGCAGCAAGTTGTTGAGAGTGGCTAGCTCAGTTGGTAGAGCACCGGCCTTTTAAGCCGAGGGTCGGGGGTTC
>JANODF010000527.1:0-8089 GCA_031412555.1 Archangium sp.
GGGCCCCTCACCCCAACCCTCTCCCCGCTTCGCAGGGAGAGGGAGCTCAAAGTCTCTCCAGCACCCACTGATTCCCGCCGAGCGCAAACACCCGGCTGACATGCCCTTCGACGCCTTCGCGCCAGCGAAGCAACGCTGACTGCACGCCTGCTGAATCACCCTGCGCGCGCGCAATACACGCGACCAACAGCTCGCAGTACCACTCGGTCGACTGGTTCGCCTTCACCTCGGTCAGACACGCCTGGGCAAACACCGCATCGCCCTCCAGCGCCGACAGACACCCGACCTGATTGAACACATCGGTGCGAAGCCACTCCGGAGACTCTTCATCGAGCCGCTCGGTCATCGACCTCAGCCGCGGCCGCGCCACCTCGACCTGCCCTGCATCGAGACACGCGAGGCACCACCCCAGCTCGATCGGCTCCACCTCGCCCGACTCTGGCAGCAGCCGCTGCACCGCCCGCCAATCGAGCACCTCGTTGACCCGCTTGCCCTGCGTGATGCCCTGGAGCGCCGCCGCGTTGAACCAATGCGCGAGCACCGCGCGCGGCTGAATCATCTGCTCGAGATCCGTCCCGCTCTCCGGCCTGCGCGGCAACAACGCCCCTGGCATCAGCGCGGTCACCAGGGTGAACGCGCCCATCACCAGGAAGATCCCCAGCGGGCTGGCCAACGACTCCGCCCCGCGGGCCCGCCACCACCCGAACGCGACGAGGGTGACCACCAGGGTCATCAACGGCCCGGCCATCGCCACCACCCGCAGCCGCGGACCCAACCGCGTCGCGCCGCGGGGCAGTGAGTTCACGCTCCCGCCGAGATCGCCGCCCCAGCGCAGCACCGGCTTCGGGCCGGTGAAGTCAAAAGTGACCGGGCCGAACCGCACCTTGCGCACCTCGAAGTCCTGCCACGCCGCGGCGACCCAGTGCGCCAGTTCATGGAGCACCATGTGCACCAACCACGCAGCCAACGAGGCGAGGGTGACGGAGAGGGTGGCGCGCGCGACCAACTCGAAGCCTCGATCCCGCCCCAGCACGTAGAGCCGCGAAAGCACCGCACCCACCGTCACCACCAACAGCATTCTGCGAAAGCGCGGGTTCATGGGCCTTGGCTCATGCGCATCCTGCACCCGGCTTCATGGCGCGGCCGGAGTTTTTCACTTAGTGAAGGACCCATGTCTTCGTCGGTGCCGGCCGTGCAGATGACCCGCAAACAATGGGGCATCGTGCTGCTCATCGGCGCGGTGCAGTTCGTCAACATTCTCGACTTCGTGATCGTGATGCCGTTGGGGCCCGACTTCGCCACGGCCCTGGGCATTCCCGAATCGCACCTGGGCTACGTGGGCGGCGCGTACACGGCGGCGGCTTGCCTCTCGGGACTCATCGGCAGTCTGTTCCTGGACCGCTTCGATCGCCGGAAGGCCCTCGCGGTGACGATGCTCGGCCTGGTGGTGGGCACGGCCTCGGCTTCCTTCGCGGTCGATCTCCCCACGTTGTTGATGGCGCGCGTGGTGGCGGGCGCGTTCGGTGGTCCGGCCACGTCGATCGCCTTCAGCATCATCTCGGATGCGATTCCCAATTCGTTGCGCGGCCGGGCGATGGGCACGGTGATGGGTGCGTTCTCGATCGCCTCCGTGCTCGGAGTGCCGACCGGCTTGTGGCTCGCAGAAGCCTTCAACTGGCAGGCGCCCTTCATCGGCGTGGCGGCGGTGGGGCTGGTGGTCGCGGCCGCGGCCATCTTCGCGTTGCCTCCGATGACCGGGCACCTGGAAGGCGAGAAGAAGAAGGTCGACGTGCTCGCGCTCGTCTCAGACCCGCTGGTGCAGATGAGCTTCTTGATGACGGCGATCGTGATGATGGCGGGGTTCGTGATCATCCCGAACATCGCGGCCTACCTGCAGCTCAACCTGGGTTTCCCCCGCAGCGCGCTCAAGTGGGCCTACGGCGTGGGCGGGGTGGCCAGCCTGCTCGCCACCCAGCTCGGCGGCCGCGCGGTGGATCGTTTCGGCAGCTTCCGGGTGGGCACCGTCGGCGCGTTGATGGTGGTGGGCGTGGTGTTCGGCTTCTTCTACCTGCCGCACGAGCGCGGCCTGCCGATGTGGATCGTGTTGTGGGTCTTCATCGGCTTCATGATCTCGAACGGCCTGCGCAACGTCTCGTACAACACGCTGACCACCAAGGTGCCCGCGCCCGAAGTGCGAGCGCGGTTTCAGTCACTGCAGTCGGCCACGCAGCACGGTGCCTCGGCGCTGGCGGCGATGTTGTCGGCGCAGATCCTCACCACCACCGAGCTGCCCACCCGCCGGCTGGAGAACATGGACACGGTGGCCCTGGTGAGCATCACGTTGAGTCTGATCATCCCGCTCCTGCTCTTCCTGGTGGAGCGCGGCGTCAAACGAAGAGCCCTGACGCCCTCTCCCGTCGGGAAAGGGGCAGGGTAGGGCTCACCAGGGAACGGCGAGCCCGTTCTTGAAGGCGGTGCCCCAGGTGGTGGGGCGCAGCGGCATGTTGATGCCACACCCCTGCGCCGTCTCTTCGATCAAGTTCGGCGGGCAGCGCTGATGAAAGGTCCAGGCGAGGTGCGGCACTTCGGCGGCCCGCGCGCGCTCCATCAACTGGAGGGTGTCGGCGATGGTCATGAAGCCTGACGCGGGGCCGAACTCACCGATGATCACTGGCAACGTGCGAGACGGGGTCTCGAAGAGCGCGCCGAACTCGCTGGGCGGATCGTAGACGTGCGTTTCGTAGATCACGTTCGCGCCACCGCCGGCCGTGATGGGGTGCGTGACGTAGTAGTCGAGCACGCGCGACCAGGCGCGGGTGCCCTGCACGGCGATCAGGTGGTGAGGGCCGTTGCCTTCCACGTCGCGAATCGCCTGCACCGTCGAGTTCATCGCGGTCCACACCTGCGCGTCTTGCGCGCCGCTGAAGTTCGACTGCGGCTCGTTGACCAGGCCGAAGAGCACGCGCGGCTCGTCGCGGAACTCAGCTGCCAGCACCCGCCAGGCGGCGGTGGTGTCGGCCGTGGGCCAACCGATGTTGGTGAAGGTCGGGTCGATCCACAACGAGAGCATCACGTAGAGACCCGGCTTGGTCAGCGCGTGGGCGACGATCTGCTTGATGTTCGCCAGGTAGGCGACGTCGGTGGTGAACGACTCCCAGTTCACCCGGCCGCCCGGCGTGGCGTAGCTCTCGAGATCCAGGCGGATGAAGTTCGCCTTCCAGTCGTCGACCAGCATGTCCATGCGGCGGTTCACCTCGGCGACGCTGGGCGCGCCGTGCGTGCAGGCGTCGCAGCCGCGGGTGTCGTGCAGGTTCGCGCCGCGGCCGTGCCAGCGGTCGCCGTTGGGTAGCAGGATGCGGTTGCCCTGGGTGCGCAGCCAGAGGTCGGGCGTCTCGGTGCCCGTACCTCCGCCCGCGCCGCCACCGGTGACCACGCCCGCGTCGACTTCTTCAGACGGCGTTCCGGCGTCCACTTCGGCCGTGACCGAGCCGGCGTCCTGCAGGTCGACGGTGCCCGTGCCCCCGCCCGTCACTTCGGTCTTGCCGCCCCCGATGGTCTCTTCAGGAATGCCTTCGACGTTCACGGCCACCGGGTCTCCGGTCACGTCGGGTTCCACGTCCTGCGCCACTCCGGGCGCGCAGTTCAGGAAGAGGACGGCCAGGAGCATCGTCGCGCTGTGCTGTAGTTTTTTCACGATGGCGGAAGTAGCCCAGCGGTCGTGATGCTTGCGTCAGGCGAACGACGCGGCACCGCTGTGGGTTCTTTGCGCCGATTCTCCGAGGGGAAAACGTGATTCCACGGGTGTCTGGGTTTGATCGCAGATGTGAAATGAACAGGCTTCGCTGAACGGTTTGGGGTTGAGGTGGGCCTCTGACGGCGTTGCTCGTCTCGCCCCTCACCCCGACCCTCTCCCCGCTTCGCAAGGAGAGGGGGAAATGCACTCTGTTGATCCAGCGCTGTCCGGTGGGCTACAGGCGCCCTCCATGAAGAATCGCCTTCTCTCTCTTGCTGTCGCTGCCCTGCTCGCCGCCCCCACCGCCTTCGCTCAAGAAGAGGTGCAGGACGTCGCGGGTCCCAAATCCGCCGCGGGCGGTGAGGACTCGTCGGGTGGCCGCCGCAAGCCGATCACGCGCGATGACCGCACCCAGGCGCTGAAGGCCGAAGAAGAGAAGAAGAAGCGCGAGGAAGAAGAGAAGAAGCGCGCCGAAGCCGAGCGCAAGCTCGCCGAGGCCGAGGCCAAGATGCGCGTCGCCGAAGAGGCCACCGCGAAGATGAAGGCCGACAACGAGGCCAAAGAGAAGGCCGCCGCCGAAGCCAAGAAGGTGAAGGAGGCCCAGGACCTGGTCGACAAGAAGAAGAACCAGGAGGCCGAGGCCAAGCGGCTCGCCGAAGAAGACAAGAAGCACAAGGAAGAGGAAAAGAAGCTCGCCGAAGAGAAGAAGAAGCTCGACGCCGAAGAGAAGAAGCGCCTCGCCGAAGAGGACAAGGCGAAGAAGGCCGAAGAGAAGAAGCTCGCCGAGGAGCAGAAGAAGGAAGAAGCCCTCGAGAAGCAGAAGAAGGCCGCCGAAGAGCGTGAAGCGGCGCTGGCGAAGCAGAAGGAAGAGCTCGAGAAGAAGAAGGCCGAGCTCGAAGAGAAGAAGAAGACCGCCGACGAAGAGAAGGCGAAGAAGGCCGAAGAGCAGAAGCTCGCCGCCGAAGAGAAGAAGAAGGCCCAGGAAGAGGCCAAAGCGAAGAAAGACGCCGAGCTCGCCGAGAAGAAGTCGAAGCAGGAGGCTGAGCTCGCCGCGAAGAAGGCCGCCGCCGAAGAGGCGAAGAAGGCCAAAGACGCCGAGCTCGCCGAGAAGAAGGCCAAGGCCGAAGAGGAGCGCAAGGCGAAGGCCGAAGAGAAGCAGCGCCTGGCCGACGAGGCGCGCGCCAAGAAGGACTCCGAGTTCGCCGCGAAGAAGGCCGCCGCCGACGAAGAGAAGCGCCGCAAGGAAGACGAGAAGAAGAACGCCGAAGAGGCCAGGCGCCTCGAGGCCGACTCCAAGCGCCTCGACGAGCAGCAGAAGAAAGAAGCCGCCCGCCTCGCCGCGGAAGCCGCCAAGAACCCCCCGCAGGAGACCTCGAGCCGCCGCGTGGTGAAGCCGGGTGAGACGCCCCCGCCCGCCCAGCAGCAGCCGGTGGCCACCAACACCACCGCGCCCTCCACCGCCAACAACCAGCCGGGCACCACCGCCACCGCGACCTCAGCCAACTCCTACCTGGGCGGGAAGGGTTCGATGGGCGGCCTCATCCCCGCGGCCACGGTCGAAGAAGCGAAGAAAGATCCCCGCTTCGCCGCCGCCGCCATGGTGGAAGACGCGCGGGTGAAGGTCGTCGCGGTCGCCGACAAGTATCCGTACTACGGCATCTCCAACAACGGCTGCACCTCGGGCCGCAGCTTCGTGACCGCCGAGCTCGTCTCGCCGTTCGATGGCCTCTTGTCGGGCGTGCCGGTGGTGTTGCGCATCGAAGACCCGAACCTCGGTCCTGCCCGGGCGGGTAGCTACCTCGCCTTCTCGGGTTTGCGCCGCGCCGGTAAAGCACCTGACGGAACGTTCGTGTACTGCGGCAAGGGCACTGCATTCCCTGTTCGCCGCTGAGCCTGAGAATCAGCTACAAGTCGCGGGGCGATGTTCAACCTCGGCTCCGGCGAAATTGCGCTGATTGCGGTGGCGGCCCTGCTGATCCTGGGGCCCAGCCGGTTGCCTGAGCTTGCCCGCGGCATCGGCAAGTTCATGCGTGAGTTCCGCCGCCAGACCGATGAAGTGCGCGGCGTGGTGGAGCGCTAGTTCTACAAGATGGATTCGCCCATCGACGAGGCGCCGCTCCAGATTCGCCCCGCGCACGACTCGGTCTCTCACCGGGATCCCGACCTGCTCCCCGTACCCGAGGATCACGGTGGCTCGCAGCTGACCGCGGGCATGCCCCCGCCGGTCGAAACGCCCGTGACGGCCCCGGCAGACGTGCAGGCTCCCGTGGCGACGACTCCGCCCGCAGACCCCACGCCCAAGAGCTGACCCGTGGTCGACGCCGAGCCGCAGGACGAGTTCCGGATGAGCCTGATGGAGCACCTGGGCGAGCTGCGCAAGCGGCTCATGCGGGTGACCATCGCGGTGCTGATCCTCGGCAGCGCCTCGCTCGTCTTCGCGCGCGAGGTGTACGGCCTGCTGATGCGCCCGGTGCTGCTGGCCCTGCCCAGCGACTCGGCGGCGCTCGTGTACACGTCGGCGATCGAAGAGATCAACGTGCTGATGAAGATCGGCCTCTACGCCGGCATCTTCATGAGCACCCCGGTGCTGCTCTGGCAGATCTGGGGCTTCGTCTCGCCGGGGCTCTATGAGAACGAGCGGAAGCTGGCCGCGCCCTTCATCATCTTCGGCACCCTCGCGTTCCTCGCCGGCGCCACCTTCTGCTACCTGGTGCTGTTGCCGCAGATGTTCACCTTCCTTCTCCAGAAGGAGGACGCCACCGCCATCACGCAGCGCATGTCATCGGCCCGGCTCCACGAAGAAGACGCCGTGCGCTACCTGCGCCTGGGTGACTTCCAGCGTGCGGGGGCCTGGTCACGCGCCGCCCTGGGTGACCTGCAGGCACCCGGTGAAGGCAAGACGGAGCAGGGCGCCTTCGGCCTGACCCTCATTCCCAAAGCCGGGGTCGACGTGCAGGCACGGCTCGAGGGTCTGGGCCGGTTGATCGACGCGATCGCCGTGGCGCAGGGGCCCAGCGCTTCGCCCCTGTTGATCGCGGCCACCGACAAACGCGGCGACGCGGTGAAGGCCTGGTCTGAAGGTAACTTCTACGCGGCCACTGCCCGCCTCGACGAAGCAGCCCAGGTGTTGATGGGCGTGGTGCCCGAGAAGTCGGGCGAGGTCGCCGCGCTGTGGGAGCTGGAGAAGCTGCTGGGCGTGGCACAGGCCCGCTCGGAGTCGCTCAACTGGACCAAGCCGATGCTCTCGATGAACGAGCAGCTGACCCTGGTGCTCGTGCTCGAGCTGGCCTTCGGGGTCATCTTCGAGCTGCCCCTGGTGATGGCGGTGTTGGGCCTGGTTGGGCTGGTCAACTCGAAGTTCCTCTTCAAGTACCAGCGGCACGCGTTCGTGGTGTGCCTGATCGTCGCGGCGTTGATCACCCCCACCGGCGACGCGGTGAACCTGGCGCTGATGGCCGGCCCCATGCTGCTTTGTTACGAGCTGGGCGTCGTTCTGGTGTGGCTGGTGGAGAAGCGGCGCGCTCGGACCGAGGCGATCGTTCCCCCCACGCAATAGGGTTTGAAGACCCGCGTAATGAGCCCTGTACGAGGGGCGCACCGCAACACGGTGCACCTTCACCCGGTGGGTCAACAGGGCCCCCAAAAGGACAATTTATGTTTGCGAATCAACGTCGCGGCACCGCGGGTCTGGGAAGTATTGCTGGCGTGGCGGCCGTTCTGGTCGCGTGGCTCATCGGCACGGGCGTGATGCTCAAGACCTATTCACAGGGCCCCGCCTCGCAGCTCCCGGCCAACGGCACCTGCCAGGTGGTCTGCCCCGGCAAGCACGTGAAGGGCTGAAAAGGCCCTCGATAATTCACCCGGAATAAGCCTTTCACGGCGCTGTTCTGGCCGTCAGCTTCAACTCTGGGCGGGTGAGGGGAGACGGATACTCCCAGGAACTTCCAAGATTCAGTGCGGGGGTGGTCCTCGCCCTTGGAAGACGAATTGCACCCTCCGTTTCACTTCGCCCGCTCAGAGCCGCAGGACCCCCAAAAGATTGCAGTACCAATGAGCGCTTGGGTCCCAGGAGGCCCCGGCGCTCATTCTTTTTTGCGGGGCCCGAGGCCGGCTTTTTTCCGGGCCTCCAGCAGCTTCGCTACATCACCCGGCGGCAGGGGTTCCACCTGACCCAACTGCCGGGCCGCGGTGAGAATCTTCGCGTAGTGCTCCAGCAGCTCCATGCGCAGGAGCGCCTGATTCAGATCGGCGCCCAGGGTCAACGCGCCGTTTCCCGCGAGCAACATGGCGTCGACCTGCGAGGCGGCCGCTTCGACCCCCTTCACCGCTTCGGGCGTCTTGGGCATCGCGCGCGGC
>JANODF010000528.1:0-5257 GCA_031412555.1 Archangium sp.
TGGGAGTACGGGAGGGCCGACTTCCCTCAGCTCGTCACCAAGAATACCGAACGCTCACGACTCGTCGCGAACCTCACGCATGAGACCGCGTTCACATATCACGCCACCTACCCGGAGCTCATTCAGCAGGTGGAGACCGGGCAGACGCGCAACGCGGTGACTGACGCCAACGCCGCGGAGACCCAGACGACGACGTGGACTCACGACAGCTTGGGGCGGGTGCTGCAGCAGACCTTGCCCGCGGGCGAGGTCACGACGTTCACGTACGGAACGGTCGCAGGTTACAGCCTTGGGATGCCGGCTACCGTCGAGCAATGGGTCAACGCTCCGGGCACCACGCGGCTCATCACTTCGTTCTCGAATCACACTGTGCTGGGTGCGCCAGGCACGACCACCCCGCCTTCTGGCGCCGCGATCACGGCAACCTACGACTACGGTGGCATGCGGGCGTCCGGTTGGACAATGGGCGGTCAGACCACGACGGTCACCTACGATGCGGCCGGCCGGCGGTACGAGGTGATTGAGCCCAGCGGGCGTCGAACACGATACACATACGACTCCTTCGGCCGAGTGCAGTACGAAGACTCACGCGACGGCGCCGCATCCCTCGCGGCAGATCGCCTCGAGCGCACGTACGACCTGGGCGGCCGGGTTACGCAGGCGCAGTACCGTCGTCTGGACGCTGCGGGGACGCCCGGAGCAGCGATCTGGAAGGTCGCCTCGACCTACGATTTCCGAGGCTTCGAGGCGACCCGCGCATATGGCACCCGCGCGAACATGCTCCTCGGGCGCGACCCTGCCGGCATGCAGCGGCTGGTCTCGGTCACCCGCGAGGACGCCGACCAGCTCACGATGCAGTACGACGCGTTCGGCCGAGAGCAGGAGTACCGGCAGTTCATCACGAGCCAGTCCAGCGGCGTGTACCTGTCGAGCTACTCCCAGCCGAGCGGCAACGCGGCGCAAGCGTCGCTGCCTACCTCTATCACCGACCCGTCCAACGTTGCCCGGGCGTACACCTACGACGACTTCGGGCGGCTGTGAAGAGCACTTCCAACGACTTCGGCACGCTTCGATGGGGCTACGCCGTGGGACGACTCACCGAGCGCCGCCTGTCGAACGGTAAGCGGACCACGTATGGCTACGACAACCTGGGGCGCGTCACGCTCGTCAATCACGATGCCGACAATCCGACGTTGGTGGGCCAGGACTACCAATACGTGTATGACAACGGAGACGGCGCGATCACGTGCGGCGTCACCGGGACCGGCGGCTGCGCGTATCGCAAGGGTCGGCTTGCGATCGTGAAGATCGAGTACGCGCCAGCTGTGTTCTGGAACCTCGAATATGACTACCGCGCGGACACGCAGGTCTCTGGCGAGCTCTGGCCCGGCTCTCGGCAAACGACCTACGAGTACGACGCGGCCGGAAGAGTACTGCGCGTTGTCTACCCCGTGCAGACCGGCGACCGCCTCCGGTTCGAGTACAACGCGACGGCCAACGACGGCGAGGACCAGTCCGAGGTGTCCCGCGTCGTCCACGAGATCAACCCGGGGACCGACTACTTGGTGTGGGCCCGGAAGATGGTCCACGACGCAAGAGGGCAGGTACTGTCAGCGTACACGGCGGACCGTGAGGACGCCGCCGCAACGCCATCGGTTAGCGCTGCATTCAACACCGACGGCACTATCTCCACCTGGGCCGCGCGTCGCCGCAACGGCGCGGCCGATGTAAATTTGCTCAGCCGAACGTACCAGCACTGGCCTGACGGGGCTCCGAAAGGCTGGTCGAGCACCGTCGGTACCGACCCTGGTCGAACGTTCTTCTACGACGGTGCACAGCGGTTGACATGTAGTGCCGGTGTCTCGGGCGCGGCTTCGTGCCCCGGGGTTGGCAACAACAACCTTCTCGAGTCCTATTCCTTCGACGTCAACGAAAACCGCCTCACCAAGGCAACCTCTGGCGGAACGACAACTTATTCCACGCCGCTTCCTAACCAGCTCTACGACGAGTATCCGCCCGGCCAAACGATCTGGTACGGCTACGATGTCAACACGTTCGGTGGGCGGACGTACGATGTCCACCAGTCGACCGCCGCGTCCAACCAGCGCAACTACTACTACTACGCATCCGGCCAGCTCCGGTCCATCGCGATGCCGCGCCCTGGTGCGACCCAAGGCACCTATGAGAACCACGAGTTCACCTTTCTCTACGACCATGGCGGTCGGCCTATCTACGTAGCCGACCGGAATCTCGTGAGCGCGAAGGAGCGGCGCGAGAACCTCTACTGGGCTGGGAACCAACTGCTCGAGCGCGTGGTTACGCCCGACAGCACTGCGGCCACGACCTACACGGTCGACATGTTCGCGCCGGTCGGTGCTGCCGCAACGGGTTGGCTGCAGCTGCAATACGTCAGCGGTACATTCTCGTCCGAAACCCGACGGTACATCGCACGCGATCCAGCCGGGCTCGTCGGAGCGGTCTGGGCGTTCACGGGAACGGGCGCGTCGAGCACTGCGTATACCGCTGACTACCAGGCGTTCGGTGCGCTGCGGACGTCGTCTGGAACCGCCAACCCCGGTCTTGGATTTCACGGGCAGCTGACGATCGTCGGCAGTGATGCGCGCGTCTGGAACGGCGCAACGACACTCATGCTGCGTGAGCCGCTCATGCTTAACCGCTGGCGCGTCTTCGATCCTCGCGTCGGTCGGTTTCTCACAGCGGAGCCGGTTATCCTCGACCGCGGGGGGGCGCTAGGCCCGCGCGTCGGGCGTAGCCTCACGGCGGACCCGCTTTTGGGCGAGCCCGGCACCTCACTTCACCCATTCACGTACGCGTACTCAAATCCGCTCCTGTTTGGCGACCCCTCGGGGGGCGAGCCGATACTGCGAATCCCTCTGCCTGGCGGTCGCCGCTTCGAGGTCCCTGGTCCACCCTCGCTATTCGAAGCTTGCCAAGCCTTCTGCCTAGAAACGAACAGCGGACTCACCGAGCGTATGTGCATCTGCATGGCTCGATATTGTGGCGGTGTGGCCTGGCCGTTTTGCGACTGTGGTAGTCATCCGACCTGGACTAGGTTCTGTTCGCCGTGTCCCTGACGCGACAACCCCATGATGCGGAGCCACGGACTGGCGCCACCCCACCCACGTCTTTCGCAGCTCGGCCAGCGTGGCGGACGCCGGCAACAGGCAGGTCGCGCACCATCGAGCCGGTCGCAATGAATACTCCAAGATCGAAACCGCTACGCGACACCGCGCTCCGCACTCTCATCACGTGGGTGGCTCTCGCGCGGCTCGTGCTCCTGTTCCCCGCGGCATGGTATGTCCTCTACTACGCCCTTCCGATCTTCTCGAATCCAGAGCGACCTCACGTGCTCGAGAAGATGCTCTGCGCACTTTGGGTGGCGACCGATCTCGCTTGCGTGGCTAGCGCTGTTCGCGGAAGTGGCTGGGTGTTGTTCTATTTGCTCGGACGTTTGGGTTTCATAACCCTGGTCTACTCCGTCGGTTTCGCTTTCGTCTTTGTTGGGGACCCGGACTGGGATGCCCTCGGAGCTGCAGCGTCCACTGTCGGTGTGGTGGTCACACTGATTCTGGCGCGCTGGGTGAGGACGCATGACACCAAGGCAACGACGGTGCGTCAGCCCGGCGACACACTTGTCGCCCTGCTCCTGGGAGTGGTCGGCGTCGCGGCGGTCCAGTTGGTCCTCGCGATGACCAGTGAACCTGTGTATTGCAGTCCCAGCTGGGCTGGATTTGCGCTGTCATCCTGCCTTGTATCTGCGGGTGTTCTATCGCTGGCACTTCGCCCGACCGCAGGCCAGGGTCCTTTCGTGATGCTGACGGCCGCCGCCTCAGTCGTTCTCGCCGCCTTGACGACCATCAATCTCTCGTTCGGCACGGCGTTCACTGCAGTCGTGCTCGGAGTTCTTTGCCTTTTGGTTTTCCGCAAACGGCGCGGTGCGCGGCTCAAAGCCCATTGACTCAAGAACGGCCGACATGCAGCGAATGAGCGTCAATTTGGTGAAGGCTGAGCGTGGTACGCCGCGACCGATCAGCCACGCTGTGAAGCACCGCGATTGCGAGTGCCGTCGTGTTCGTTCTAGAGGCGGCAGACGGCGATAGTGATTTGCGACGGATCGCGGGACGTGATGACGCGCACGCCGCCACTTGCGAACCTGGCTTTTCCCTGACCATGCCGACTATCCCTCGCACGACAGCGGGACTGCTTGGTGATTGCGTCATCAGGGACACCCGGATGAGCCTTCGGCGTCGTGCGACTTCCCGCTGAACTTTGCTGCGTTTGCGGGGCTCAACACTTCGCGTGGGCGGCGCTTGCCCAGGCCGCGAGTTCGGCGCGCTGCGCCGATTCGACCTGACCTGCGCGTACTACGCAGGCCTGTCGGCTGGCGCGGGCCGCGCCGATGCTGCTCAGCTCAACACCCACCGTCCACTGAGCATCCCCAACCAACTTCGCCAATCGACCTCACTTATCCACCTTCGCCTCATCGTTCGCCTCCGCCGGCTTCGCATTGCGGTGCTTCCACCACTCGAGCGCGCCGGGCAGGACGGAGATGAGCACGATGGCGATGATGATCTTCTCGACGTGTTTGCCGACCCACTCGAACTGGCCGAGGAAATAGCCCATCAGCGTCATCGAGAGGATCCACGCCGCCGCGCCGACGACGTTGAACATGAAGAAGTCGCGGTAGCGCATCTTGGCGACGCCGGCGACGACGGGGACGAAGGTGCGGACGAGGGGCATGAAGCGGGCGATGATGATCGCCTTGCCGCCGTGCTTCTCGTAGAAGGCGCGCGCGGCCTCGACGTGGGACGGCTTGAAGAAGCGCGACTCCTGCTTGCGGAAGATCGCCGGGCCGAGGCGCTTGCCGATGTAGTAGGAGGTGGCGTCGCCGAGGATCGCGGCGGGGATCAGCAGCGCCTGCAGGAGGCCGATGTGTAGGTCACCGCGGCCAGCGAACAGGCCGGCGACGAACAACAGCGAGTCGCCCGGCAGGAAGAAGATCATCGCCCCGGTCTCGAGGAAGATGATGGCCGTCAGCGCCGGGTAGCCACCCCAGCGGATGAGCTCGCCGGGGTCGCGGAGGTTGTGCAGGATCCATTCGAGGAAGGCCACGCCGCGCGTATAGCAGAGGTCGAGCACCCACGCTGACCATTGCCTCGGGCGCGCACGCTGTGGGATACGTGGCACCCGTGACCGCTCTGCTCCTCGTGCTCCGTCGCTTCTACGACACGGCCGC
>JANODF010000529.1:0-19339 GCA_031412555.1 Archangium sp.
GTACAGACGTTGGCCTCGGGCTACCGCGACGCCAAGGCCAAGCAGGACATGCTCGAGGGCCAGCTGCGCGCGTCCAACGTGCGCCTGGTCAGCTACCTCGAGGAGAAGGCCAAGCCCGCGGGCATCGAGCTGCCGTCGATCAACCCCAAGGCCGACGTGCCGCTGGAGGGCTCGAAGATCGTGGAGAGCGCGGTCGAGGTCACCCTCACCGACGTGAAGCTGAACCGGCTGGTCGATTTCCTCACCGCGGTCGAAGCAGGCCCCGGCATCGTCAAAGTGAAGTACCTGCGCCTGGAGCCCCGGCCCGCGCAGGAGACCGTCACCGCGTGGCTGACCGTCGCCACCTACAAGTTGAAGTGAGCTGATACCCATGGCCGAGAAGAAGCCCAGCCTCTGGAAACGCATCGTCGGCTACACGGCGTTCGCGATCTTCGCGCTCGTCGCGACGTTCTTCCTCACCTTCCCCTACGACACGATGCGCGAGACGCTGCGCAGCCAGGCCATGGCTCAGGGCTACGCGTTGAAGATCGGCTCATTGGGCCCTGGCTTCTTCGCGGTGCGCGCGGGCAACGTCGAGATGATGAAGCTGCCGAACCTCGCCGTGGTGGACGAGAACACCCCGGCGCCGGTGCCCATGATGGTCGACTCGATCTCCATCGGGCCTGCGCTGTTTCCCCCCGGGTTGTCGGTGAACATGAAGCTGCTGGGCGGCAGCATCGCCGGCCGGGTGACCGGGCTGACCGGCACGCGCCGGGTGCGGGTAGACATCGAAGACATCGATCTCGCCAAGGGCAACCTGAAGGCCTCCTCGGGCATCGACATGTCGGGCGAGATCGAAGGCCACCTCGACGTCACCATCCCCTTCATCGCCGGTGCACCCAACACGCCCGCCGAGCCCGACCTCGCGCAGGCCTCGGGCACGCTGAACCTCATCACCAAGGGGCTGGCCATCAACGGCGGCACGGCGAACATCACCATCGCGCAGTTCGGCCCCGACCCCACCCCGGTGGATCTGCCGAAGATTCAGCTCGGCGAGATCAGCGGCAAGGTGAAGATCGAGAAGGGCGCCGCGACCATCGAGGAGTTCAAGTCGAAGAGCGCCGATCTCGAGATCAACATCGGCGGCACGCTCAAGCTCGCCAAGCGCCTCGAGTACTCGGAGCCCGCGATGGAAGTGCGCGTGAAGCCCGACCCCGAGTTCCAGAAGCGCCTGGGCCTGTTGGGCAGCGCGTTGTCGATGATCGGCGCGGATCCGAAAGATCCCACCTGGCGCATGGGCCGGCTCACCGGCTACCTCGGCCGCCCGCAGTTCCGCTGACGATGGCGCCGCTCGTCGCCCTGGCGATCCTCACTGCCTCTCCCGTGGAGATGCGGCGGGAAGCCGACCTCGAGTTCGCCGTCGACGAGGCCTTTCAACAGGACGGCGGCGTGCAGTACTTCTACGAGCTCGCCGAGCCGGGCCCCAAACCCTCGAGCGCGCTCACCCGCTTCCGCGCGATGGATCCCGAGTCGACCATCGACGACCCGTACGTCGTGGTGATGAGCCGGCTGGTGTACACGCTCGAGCGCGACATCTCGTTCTTCACCGAAACGCGCGCCCGCGACGTGAGCTACTTGAAGCAGGTGGCGCCCGACATGGGCGTGCGCCTCGAGCCCGATGGCACCTTCCGGGTCACCAAGGTGCCCAGCAATCGGTTCAAGCTGACCTGGTTCGATGAACCGGTCGCGGGCAACGACCCGGCGTTGACCGCGTTCTTCGGGCTGCTGCCTGCCGCAGACAAGCCCGCGTCCGTGGTGCTGCAGAAGAACGACGACTTCGCGCGCGTGATGGGTTGGCGCACGGCCGAGCGGGCGATCACCTTCACTGCGCACTTTGCGATCGCCCCCGGTCGAACCCGCGTGGTCGTCTGCAACATGAGCCTGCTACATCACCTGCCGCCCTTTTTCCTCGGAGGCCGCGGCCGCGTCTTCCATGAATCGGTCGATGGCGCGGCGACGTTGATAGGGCACCTGCGGGCGTGGAGACGCGACTGACGCAGTCGGCCACGTGCACTCGCCGCAGGCCACGACCCGGGGTCGGAACGCCCGCGACCCGGGTCGAAGCCGCACCACGCCTGAATCGTGACTCACGGCACGGAGGCGCATGGCCCTGATTCACATGCCCTTTGAGAGGGATCACGCTTTGCACTCGGCGGGCCGGTGTTCCTCGCCGTGTTCGTCGCTCTGTCGTTGACCCAAACCGCCGACGCTGGCGAGGACCTCGAACTCGAGGAACTCATCGACACGGAGATCCTGACCTCGATCGGCCGAATCAAGCAGCGGACCTCAGACGTCGCGGGCGCGCTGACGGTGCTGCGCGGGGAAGAGCTCCGTCAGCGTGGGTACACTTCGCTGGCGCAAGCGCTCAAGCAGGTGCCTGGGCTCTATTCCGTGACCGATCTCACCACCATCAGTCTCGGGGTGAGGGGGGTCGCGGGAGGTTCGGGTTCGGCAGGAACCCTGATGAAGCTGCTCATCGATGGGAACCCCGTGTCGTTCCGGCCCACCAACGGAAACTTTCTGGGCGAGGAGTTGATCTCCCTCGATGCAGTCGAGCGCATCGAGGTGCTGCGGAGCCCCAGCTCAGCTCTGTTTGGTGCGAACGCATTTCTGGGCGTGATCAACATCGTCACCCGCTCGGCCGAGAGACTTCGTACCGGGGCGTTGGTCACGGGCTCGGCAGGTGCCCTGCGCGACCGATTTCAGGTCGGTGGCACGGTCACCGTGAGCGGCGCGGTTGGCGACGTCGAGGCGCTCCTGTCGTTCCAGCAGTTCCGCGTCGACCGCAGCGGGTTGGCGCTCCCCTCCTCGAGCCCCGCGCTGTCGCGAGAAGGCGCCGCCCCTGCGGCCCCCATGAGCACGAACGACATCAGTAACCCGCAATCGCTGTTCGGCCGCCTGAGCGTCGCCAACTTCGCCGGCGGCCGCCTTTCTCTGGTGGTGACGCATCAGCGGCTCGATGTGGGCAACCAGTTTCTGGGCTTCGCACCGCTGCGAGCCAGGAGCCGCCTCACGCTGCTCAACGACAGCCTGCGCGTGCAGGACGAACGTTTCCTGGGACCACGCGTCGAGCTGCGCACGGCAGTCTCGCTGCAGCGCTCGCGGTGGGAGCCGACGACCGTCATCGACCTGGGCAACGAAGGCGAGCTGGCACGCGCCAATGGGGGATCGACGGGGTTCGAGATTTCGAGCGAGGCGTCCATCCGAATCACGGATGACGCGACGATTGCCATCGGCGCCGACTTTTCGCGAGATGTGCACGAGGTCCTCGGGTACTCGACTCTTCGCACGGAGCCCCTCGTGCGCAGCGACGGCAGCGTGGTGCTCCCGGTGGGTTCCGACTCCAGAACAGACGCTCCAGACCTTCGTGTCCTCTGGAATGGAGGCGGCTGGGTTCAGGGCGTGGCGAAGCTGGTACGGCTGCTCAGCGCGACCGCGGGCGTGCGCCTCGACGGACACAACATCTACGGTCTGCAGGTCAGCCCTCGCGCCGGGCTCGTGTTCTCGGCGCAAGGTTTCCCCTGGACGGTGAAGCTGCTCTACGGAAGCGCCTTCAAGCCGCCCTCGGCCGTCGAGCTGTACGGCCGCCCGTTGACCACGTTCGACCTGCAGGGGAACCCCGAGCTCAAGCCGCAATACGCACGCACCGTCGAGCTCGTGGGCAGCTATCGCATACCGCTGCTGCTCGAGCTTCGTGTCAGCCTCTTCGCAACCGCGATCGACCAGATCGTCCGGTACGTGCAGACCTCGCGCTTTCTCGAGGCCAACAACGCCCCGGCGCGCTGGTACCTCGGGGGCGAAGCCGAGTTCGAGTGGGCGCCCCACAAGACGTTTCGTTTCAAGGCGACGCTGGGCTGGGTGCAGCCCCGGACGGTCGCCCCTGCAAGCAGCGACAGTGTCCTCGCAGCAGCCATGCCGATCTTCCCCGCCCTGCAGGGCCACCTGAGCGCCGATTGGGCGGTGCCTTTCTTGAGCGGTGCGCACCTCGCTGCTGAGTTTTCGGCCGTGGGTCCCCGCCTCGCGAGCGAGACCAATTCCATCGAGCGCTTCCAGGGGTACTCGTTGCCGGCCTACGGGGTTCTTTCGTTGAGCGCGGCGCTGCTGGATCGAAAGTGGGTTGCGGGGCGCAACACCAGCTTGAGGCTGCGCGTCGACAACGTGCTCGATACGCGGTTCGCGGACCCTGGCGTGGGCGGCGTCGACCTGCCGGCGGTGGGCCGCTCGGTGCTCCTGAGTCTGACGCAAGAGCTCTGACCGTGCTCTCCGCGATCGTGTCCCTGCTACTCCTTCTTCCTCCAGCTCCGCTCGAGTCGCAGTTGCCCGTGCTCAAGAAGGTGCTGCAGTTCGAGCATGGCTGGGAGCACGGCAAACACGTGCTGGTCGTGGGTGCGACGGGCGATGACGCCAACGCGCTCGAGGTTGCCCGCCAGTTCGCGGAGCTGGGGGTCAAGGCCCGGGTGGTTGCATTGGCCGACCTCAACCCGGCCGGAGACGTGATCGCCGTCTACATCGCGCGTTCGGTCGCCCCCGAGAAGGTGACGCCCTTCGCGCGCAAGCACGGATACCTCTCGATGTCGTGGCGACCCGACGACGTCGAGGCGGGCCGCGCATCCGTGGCCATCGGCCGAAACGCAGCCGACAAGCCGGAGATTCTGATCAACCTCACCTCGCTCAAGGCCGAGGGCCGCATGTTCAACGCGCGCGTTCTGCGCATCGCTCAGGTCATCCCATGAAGCATCTGATTCCCGTTCTCTTCAGCGCTGCGCTCCTGGCCTGCGGCCCTGAGCCTTCGAACATTCCCACGCTGGAAGGGGAGCTGTCGGTCGAGGGCTCGACCACCGTGGCGCCGATCATTCAAGCCGTGATGGCCAGCATCGCGGATGCCTTTCCCTCGCTCAACGTTCGACTCACCATCAACGGCAGCGGGAAGGGAATCGAGGCCGTCAAGGAAGGCAGAGCCGGTCTCGGCATGAGTTCACGGCCGCTCAAGCAGTCCGACCTCGAGCAGGCTCCTCTGCTCGAGGCCAACACGATCGCTCGCGATGGTCTTTCCGTCATCACCCACCCCTCGAACTCCGTGAGCGCGCTCACCCTGGACCAGGTGCGCAGCTTGTTCACCGGCGAGTTCACCAACTGGTCGCAGGTCGGTGGGGCTGACCTCGCGGTCGACCTCGTCACCCGAACACCCGAAAGCGGCACGGCTTCATTCTTCAACGATCACGTCATGGGTGGCAGGCCCTATGCGGCGGGGCACCGGGAGTTCGAGCAGTCGACTGACCTCGAGGCCTACGTCGCCGCGCACCCCGGCGCAGTCGGCTACGCGGGGCTCTCTTTCGTTCATGCCTCGGTGCGCGCCGTCGCCCTCGACGCCTATGGCATCGTGACCAGCCCCACGGCGCAGACGGTTCGCAGTGGCCGCTACCCGCTGTCGCGAGACCTGCTGGTGGTGACCAACGGCCCCCCCCGGGGCCTGGCGAAGCGCTTCTTCGAATTGTTGATCAGCGAAGCCGGCCAGCAGGCGGTGACCGACAGCAACCTCATTCCGGTCAGGTGATTGACGTGTTTGGTGTTCGAACCATCGCCTTCAGGTTGGCCGTCGGCACGCTCAGCGTGGTGTTGGCTTGCTTGATCCCCGTCTTCTTTCTAGAGCGAGGCCGCAATTGGGACCACCTCGTCGAGGGCAAGATGCTCGCTGCGACGATGGTGGCGCGGATGCTGGCTGAGTCTGTCGGGCCGGGGTTGGCGTTCAGCGACGAAAAGACGATTCAAGAACCGATGGACGCACTCCTCGCCAACCAGGAGGTGCGAGCCGTGCGAGTCGCTGGCGCGAGGGGCCTCGTCACGCTTCTGAAGCGCCAGCCCGGAAGCTCTGGTTTCGCGGCGGCAAATGACTTCTCGCGCGAGGGGGTCGTCGCCGAGCTCGGTGGCGGCCCTTGTGTGGTGGTTCGAGCGCCCGTGGACCTCGACGGCGAGCATCTCGGAGAAGTCAGTCTGGCGATCTCGCTGTCTGACGAGGCCGATTCCCACGCGGCGGGCCTCTGGCGTACCGCAGCCGGCTTCTTCCTGTTCGCCGTGGTGATGGTCGCGTCGATTCTCTCGCTCTTTGGCTGGCTCGTGCGGCGCAGGCTCGAGAGTCTGATGCTGACGGCGCAGCGCATCGCGCGAGGAGAGCGAGTCCACACCGGGATCGAGGGACGCGATGAGCTCGGTGTGTTGGCGGCGGTGCTCGATCGCATGGCCACCTCGATCTGGCAGCGGCAAGATGAAGTATCGGCGCAACACGGAGCCCTCCTGGCTGACAAGCAGCGCTACGCGGACGGGCTGCGGCAAGCGCGTGACGCCGCACTCGACCACGCTCGCGCGAAGACTGAATTCCTGGCCACGATGTCGCACGAACTGCGCACCCCGATGAATGGCATCATCGGCATGACCGGGCTCCTGAGCGGGACACCGCTTGACCCTCAGCAGAGGGACTACGTCGAGATGATCCGCGCCTCGAGTGAGGGGCTGTTCTCGGTCACCAGCGACATTCTCGACTTCTCGAAGCTCGAGGCCGGCAAGCTCGTCCTCGAGACCGAGAACCTCGACGTACAGGATGTGGTCGACGAAGTGGTCGCAGCCATGACGGGGCCGGCCTTCTCGCGCGGCCTCACCTTCGCCGGTTGGTGCGAGCCCAGCGTGCCGCGCGCCATCGCAGGTGACCGTTTGAGACTGCGTCAGGCGCTGATGAACCTCGTGTCGAACGCGATCAAATTCACGGACGCGGGGCAAGTGACGCTGGTGGTCTCGGGAACCGAGCGGCTTCGCTTCACGGTGACCGACACGGGCTGCGGCATCTTGCCGGAAGCGCAGGCGAGGCTCTTTGCGCCCTTCACCCAGGCGGATTCTTCGACGACCCGGCGCTACGGAGGCACCGGCCTCGGTCTGGCCCTGGTCAAGCGGCTCGTCGAGTTGATGGATGGCTCGGTCTCGCTGAGGAGCGACGCTTCAGGCAGTGCGTTCACCCTGGAACTGCCGGTGCGTGCAGTCGCTGCGGCACTGGCCCCGCCGCTCGCGGGTCAGCGTGTGGCGCTGGGCGTGATTCACGAGGTCCACCTCCGCGCGGTCGAGGCGCATCTGGCACGCGCGGGGGCCACGGTCCGGCGCGTCGACACACCCGAGGCGCTTCAGAGCAAAGAGCTCGCCCTGGTGCCTTCGGCGTGGCTGCCTGACTTGCGCAGCCATGAAGGGCTCCTCGGCGCCCTGGTCGATTCGCGAATGAACCTGCTCGGTGCACCGGACGTCTTTCAGGTCTGCCTCCCCGCTGGCAGCAGAACTGTGGTCTCGGAAGTCGCACGAGCGACGGGTCTGCAGGTGATCCTTGCCGCGAGGCCCTCCCTCCCCCGCTTCGAGGCCGCACGAATTCTCGTGGCCGAAGACAACCTCATCAATCAACGCGTCGTGCGCGGGTTGTTGGAGCGGCTCGGATGCACCCCGCTCATCGTCGACAACGGCCGTGCAGCCGTCGAAATCATCGCGAACCAACGCTTCGATCTGGTGTTGATGGACTGTCAAATGCCGGTGATGGACGGGCTGGAGGCCACGCGCGAGCTGCGTCTTCAGTTCTCGGCGCTGACGCTCCCGATCATCGCGTTGACGGCCAACACCACGCTTGACGATCAACTCGCCTGCAAGGCTGCCGGCATGAATGGCTTTCTGGGCAAACCGGTGCGCCTCGAGATGCTCGCAGCTGAGTTGGGCAAGCACCTGCGCGCTGACACCGGCCAGCCGACGCCCCTCGGCGTCTGGGCAGAGCGTCGCTGACCATTGAGGGACAGATGGTGATGAGGAACAGCCCACACTTCCGCTGATGTCTGGTGGGTTGCAGTGACCCGGCGCGCGCGTGGGGGATTTCAGTTACGCATCCGCTCGTGCCCCTCTTCCGGGCCCTGGAGCACCACCCCACATGAGCCGAACCGCTTTCCCGACGCTGGCCGTTGCGGCCTGTCTTTCCTTCGCTGTGCTCGCAAGCTGCGGCGGCACCATCAGTCCCCCTCCGGTGCCGAGCTGTAGCGACGGCATCCGCAATGGCACCGAGTCAGACGTCGATTGCGGCGGCAGCTGCGGCATCTGCGCCACCGGCAAGGCGTGTGCGGCGGGCGCCGACTGTGCGACGGGCGTGTGTACCGGCAGCACCTGCCGGGCGGCCAGCTGCGTTGACGGCATCAACAACGGCGCCGAAACCGACGTCGACTGCGGCGGAACCTGCGCGAAGTGCGAGAGCCCGAAGTCCTGCGCGGCGCCCTCCGACTGCGCGAGCGGCGTGTGTACTGCGAAGACCTGCAGCGCCTCGCTGTGCACCGACGGCGTCAAGAACGGCACGGAGGCCGACCTCGACTGCGGCGGCAGCTGCGCCACCAAGTGCGCGGCCGGTACGGCTTGCGCCCTGCCCACCGACTGCGTCAGCGACGTGTGCGACGCCGGCACCTGCCGCGCCTCGTCGTGCACCGACACCGTCAAGAACGGCAGCGAGACCGCCATCGACTGCGGCGGCAGCTGCGCCACGAAGTGCGCTGACGCGGCTTCCTGCCTGCTCGGTGGCGACTGCACGAGCGGCATCTGCGACGCCACGACCTCCACCTGCAGCGCGGCCCTCTGCACCGACGCCGTGAAGAACGGCGACGAGACCGACATCGACTGCGGCGGCAGCTGCACCACCCGGTGCGCGAACGCGGCCACCTGCACGAACGCGGCGGACTGCGTGAGCGGCGTGTGCAACGGCACCTGCTCCACGCCTGCGTGTGTGGACACGGTGAAGAACGGCGACGAGACCGACGTGGACTGCGGCGGCAGCTGCGCCACGAAGTGCGCCGAAGCCAGGGTGTGCGTGGTGCCGACCGACTGCACCAGCCGGGTCTGCACCTCGGGGCGCTGCGCCGTGCCCAGCTGCACCGACCTGCTGCGAAACGGCGCGGAGAGCGACGTCGACTGCGGCGGCAACTGCTCCGCGTGCGCGACCGGTGGTGTGTGCGCGATGGGCAACGACTGCACCAGCGGCGTGTGCAACGCGAACGCGTGCGCGGCGCCCAGCTGTACCGACACGCGCAAGAACGGCTCAGAGACCGACGTCGACTGCGGCGGCAGCTGCACCGACTGCATCGCCACCCGGGCCTGCCTGAGCGGGACGGACTGCGTCAGCCAGGTGTGCACCAACGCCCTCTGCCAGGCGGAGAGCTGCACCGACGCGGTGAAGAACGGAACCGAGACCGACCGTGACTGCGGTGGTTCTTGCGCGGCGTGCGTCGACGGCCAGCTCTGCCAGGGCACCGCCGACTGCCGAAGCCGGGTCTGCACCAACAGCAGCTGCCAGCCCTCGAGCTGCACCGACGGCACCCAGAACGGCACGGAGACCGATCAGGATTGCGGCGGCAGCTGCGCGCCCTGCGCCGATGCCTCTGATTGCCAGGTGACGGCCGACTGCCAGAGCCGGGTGTGCACCAACAACCTCTGCCTTGCCCCGACCTGCACCGACACCGTGAAGAACGGCGCAGAGAGCGACCTCGACTGTGGTGGTGGCACCTGCCCGGTGTGCGCCGACACGCTGAGCTGCCGCGGTGGTGCTGACTGCGCGAGCGGCGTGTGCGTCGGTGGCGCCTGCCGCGCGCCGAGCTGCACAGACCTGGTGAAGAACGGCGTCGAGACCGACATCGATTGCGGCGGCTCCTGCTCGCCGTGCGCGGCCACGAAGCGTTGCGTGGGCAGCACCGATTGCCAGAGCAGCGTGTGCTCCGGCGGAATCTGTCAGGCCCCCAGCTGCTCCGACCTGGTGAAGAACGCCGTCGAGACCGACATTGATTGTGGTGGTGGCACCTGCGCGGTGTGCAACGACACGAAGCGGTGCCTGGGTGGCTCCGACTGCAGCAGCGGCGTGTGTAGCGCGGGCATCTGCCGGGCGGCCACCTGCACGGACGTCGTGAGGAACGCAGCGGAGTCCGACATCGATTGTGGTGGCGGCACGTGCCCCGTGTGCGCCGACAACAAGATGTGCGGCGCGGCCGCTGACTGCAGCAGCCGCGTGTGCATCGGAAGCCTCTGCCGCACGCCTGCCTGCAACGACGGCGTGAAGAACGGCACGGAGACCGACATGGATTGCGGTGGCGCCTGCGCACAAAAATGCGCCACGGGGTTGGTCTGCCAGAGCGGCAACGACTGCAGCAGTCAGGTCTGCAGCAACGGCGTCTGCCAGGCCCCGGCGTGTACCGACGGTGTGAAGAACGGCACCGAATCCGACCGGGACTGCGGTGGCAGCTGCGCACCGTGCGCCAATGGCCTGGTCTGCACCTCAGGTTCGGACTGCACCAGCGGCAGTTGCACCAACAACGTGTGCGCGACGCCGGTGCTCAACGGATGCAGCGTCGACACCGCGACCGACCTGACGGGCGGCGCGGGAGTGATCATCACCTTCGCGAACGGCAACTTCACCTACGCCCCCAAGTGCATCAAGGTCACCGCGGGCACCGTGGTCACCTTCAACGGCAGCTTCGGCGGCCACACGCTCACGGGTGGCACCGTGTCGGGCGGCGTGGCGACGCCCGCGTCCAGTGGCCCGTTCATCCCGGCCACGAGCGTTGGCACGACGAAGAGCTTCACGATGAGCAGCCCGGGCAACTTCCCCTATTACTGCGCGCCACATGGGGTTTCTCAGTCCATGAACGGGGCGATCTTCGTCGTTCCCTGAAACGGCGCGTGCCGGGACCGCCCGAGTGCACTTGCATTCGCGGCGGCCTCACGATTGGAGGGCCCATGCGCTTTGGGCTCTTCATGCTGGCATCGATGGCCGTTCTCGCAGGATCGGCCTGCGGGCGTCGGAGGCCCGCTCCGCTTCTCCTCGCGGCGCCCCTGGCCATCATCTCCCCCAACGACGGTACGGGCCGCTGTGTCGAGCGCCTGCTCGCCCGATCCCGCTACACCGGGTACATCGAGCAGACCGTCGACAAGGAGATGGGCTTCTTCCGCGTGATGGCGCGCAACACGTACGCGATGGTGGAGCGCACCAAACGCGGCCCGGTGGTGCCCAGGGGCAAGCTCCCGGCCGACGTGAAGTTCTACAACGTGCAGTGCACCAGCGATGAGCAGGCGGTCATCACGCCGATGAACGAGACCGGCGCGCTCGACGATCGTTTCGTGATGGATGCCCGGCAGCACGAGGAGCTGCTCAGGTACGGCGGCGCGATCGGCGTCATCCCGGCCGGCCTGCCTGCGATGCGCTGACTACGGGGCGGGCATTGGTCCGTCGTCGGACTGCTCCAGCACCACCACCGACAGCTCCGTGCTCGCCTTCTGCTTCTTGGCGAGCACCCGCACCACCCGGCCCTCCTTCACGAAGGTGCCGGGCTCGCGCTCCTTCCAGCCGCCAGAGGGCAACACCGAGCGATAGAAGTCGATCACCTCTTCCTGCGTGGCCTTCGCGGTGAACGACACGGCGGTGGCGAGCTCGACGTTGAAGGTGGTGGGCGCCTTCGCGCCGGGGAACACCGGCAACACGCCCCCCTGGGCCTGCTTGCGATTCTTCAGATCGGCCGCACCGAGCACCAACGTGGTGGTGCCGTCGGCTTCGGGCCAGCCGTAGACCAGGAAGCTCACCATGCGCACGTCGTCGAGCGCGACCACCCGCGGCAGCTTGAGGCCGGTGATGCGGCCCATCTTCGGGGGGATGAAGTAGCCCGCTTCGGCAAAACGCGCGGCGTAGTGGAGCAGCAGGTGATCGAGCTCCCAGGTCGATTTGGCGAGGAAGACCGCCATCGGCAAGCCGCCGCCTTCGAGCTGTTTGCCCACGGGCACCAGTTGCACCTGGCCGGGCACGTCCCACGAGAAGGGGGCCGGGCCTGCATCGGGCGCAGCGCTCGAGATCGCAGCTGCGACCAACGCCAACATCACGGGCAGTTCTTACCGAGGAAACACTTGGGCCGGGACTTCTGCCAGACCATGCCTTCGTCCACGCCCGCGCCGCCGGTGATGAAGTTCGGCTGGCCTTCCCCGCCGACGTAGTCCTCCATGCCCGACTCCACACCGGAGAAGCTGAAGTGGAACTCGTTGGCGTTGGTGGGTGCGCTGCCGGCGAACCGGGTCGCGAAGGCGGCGCCTGCTCCGCCACCACCGCCCCACATGGCGCTGATCATCCCGCGATAGGCAGAGGCAGCGCAGGGCGGCGTCAACTTGCACTCTGCGGTTTCTTCATTGGCAAGACCCCAGTCGTTGGTGAGGATCGCCAGAGAGCCACGGCACGCGCCGTTGACGGGCAGGCCCATGCCGCAAATGGGAATGGGCGTGGTGCGCACGATCTTGTGCTCGAAGAAGCCGCCGTTGTCGTTCTGCAGGAAGCGGCGCGGAATGTTGATCGCCTTCACCTTCGCCGACGCCGTGCAGTTGAGGCCGCCTTCCGGGCGCATCACCACCGAAGCCGTCGTCGAGGGGAGAAAGCGCAACGAGTCTTCCTGTTCGCAGCGCACGTCGACGCCGCTGCCCTCGGTCAGCGCGCGGCCGATCACCGCGCCCCCGTTGGTGCCCGTCAGGCCGTTGAAGTCAGCGAACCGGCTCTGCGCCATCGGCCCCACGCCGGTGACCGCGTCGAGCGTGCGGCGAAACGGAATCACGTTGGTGCCGCCGTTCAGTTCACGCGATTGAACGCGGCGGCCCGAAGCATCCCAGATGGCGTAGGTCTGCGCGTCCTGCACCTTGAGCGCGAGCTGCGCGTACTCGGCCATGTGAATGCCGATGAGGAGCACGCCCACGAAGACGATGCTCCCGAGCGCCAACTCCACTGTCGCTTGTCCTGACTTTCTGGTCGCTCCGCCTCGGCCAGTCTTCCGCTTCGCTCCAGCCTGTCTCGCGCGCCGTTCGGGCGCATACGGCTCCGCTCCGGTTCTCATTAGTGAAGCCCCTCGAAGCCGACGTCGCGAAGCGCCTGATACGCGTCACGCTGAAAACGGAACTCGGTCGCCGACAGCGCGCGGTTCATGTCGCGAGGTGAGTCATCGACGTCGATGGGCGCCAACGTCGCGCGCCAGAACGGGTTGAGCAGGTTTGGGAACTCGTCCCAGTTGTCTCGCCGGTGGTAGTACGCGATGCCCGTGGCCATCGCGCCCTGGCTCGAGATGTTCAGGCCGTTGCCGGTTTTGGTGTGCAACTCGCGGCCGCGGCCATCCCACTCACTGGCAGGGCCTGTGGCGCTGAACGGAAACTTGAAGTGCAGCTCCCAGGGGAACTTCTTCATCGTCAGATCACGCTGCAGCGCCACGATCACCTTGGGCTGCCCCCAGGCATCGGCCGCTGAGTTGTTCGGCTGAAAGCCAATCGTGCGCACCCAGACCGAGGGGCACAACGGCGTGCAGTCACCCATCGTGTGGTGCACTTCGGGATCGGGCTCCATCGAGTCGCCGCTCTGGCCGTACTCGTGCTGGTCGCCTTGATCGATCAAGTGCGTCGACCGCACGTGGGCCAGCACGTCCTGGGTGCGCGTGCAGGAGCCCGCCTTGATGGTCATGGTGCCGTGATCGTCGCCCCACGCCTCGGTGCCGGCTGGCACGTTGCCGTGCGTCTGGCTGGCGGCCCAATAGGCGCTGCCCGACTTGCCGTCGAAGACGATCGACAGCTCGCTGTAGTCGGCCGCGATCTGCATGATCCCCGCGAGCGTCTTGCCGGGCGTCTGCCCGCGCCCCGTGACGAAGGCATTGCCGCGCGAGCCCATCGCGGCCATCAGCATGTTCTTGCTCCAGGTGGCGCGCAGGCACAGGCCCGAGCCGCCCGGCGGTTCCCCCGTGAGCTGGCCCGTGGTGTCGCCGCCGAAGTCACAATCGAGCTCGGCCATGGTGATGCTCTGCGGCGTGTTCGGCTCGGCGCCACGGCCGGTGTCGACCACCGAGATGTCGTCCTGGCGGGACAACGCGACGATCTGGCGGGTCAGCTGCTGCGTGGTGATCTGCCGGTAGAACTCGCCGCGCAGGTTGCCGGGGTTGGTGCTGAACATCGAGTCTGACAGCTCGGAGCGCAGGCCGCCGATCAGGCCCTGAATGGCCTTGCTCTCTTCACCCGCCGCCTGGTCCATCGACTTCCACTGGGCCGAAGGAAACTCGGTGCCCATGTACGCACCCACGGCGTCACGAAAGTCGATCAACTGCCTGCGGGCGCGCAGGTTCTGAGGCCGGCGCAGGCAGGCATCGTTGTTGATCATCTCGGCCGCGCCCTTGCGGCTGTTGTGCCCCATCGCGCGCGCGTAGCCCGTCCACGAGATGAGCGACTGATCAGCCGCCTGCGCGACCCAGTACGAGACCTCGAGCCGATTCACTGCGGCCATGTTGTTGAACGCACGCGCGGTCATCACCGCGTTGGAGAACGCCGCCGCGTCAGCGAGGTTCTGCAGCTCGTGCTTCTGCCGGATGCGCAAGCCCAGGCCGATGGTCATGGTCACCATCAACGCGAGGAACAACATGGTGAGCGAGAGCAAAACGAGGTTCTGACCGCGACGGGACCTCATGGCGTGGGCTCACAATTCTGGCGGCGGAAGAGCGCGCGCCGCGGAGGGGTCATCATGCGCATCGCCGCGGTGCCCACGACGGGGAACACGTATTCCTCCTCGTTGAAGCGGCGGAGAAACTCGGAGCGAAACCCGTTGAGCGAGTTCGCGCCCGCCTGCGTCCAGCGCGCCTGCTGCGTGGGGATGAGCGGGTTGGTCTTGGTGTAGTCGCCCATGCCAAAGTACGCGCGGTACATGGTGGCCATCACCCAGTTCGCGAAGGGGATGCGCAGCGGGTACCAGTAGACGACGCGCAGCTCGAGCCGGTAGCCCTGCGTGTCGGGATCATCGAAGTCGTCTTCAGCGCGCGCTCGCACCTGGCCCACGCGCGGCGAAGGGCGGAAGATCCACACCACCGCGCTCTTGTGCGGGTCGTCGGCGTTCGCGTCGTACTGGTTGTCGAAGGGCTTGTTGCGGGTGCGCAGCGCGAAGGCGGTGGCGAGCTTTTCGGCCGGCGTGTTGCCGCCTGTCGCTTCGCCCAGGTACGAGGTGAAGCTGGGCAACAACGCAGCGATCGCCGCGTGCGTCATCGCGGTGCAGTCGCCGTGGCGCACCACGCCCACGCGTACCGCGGAGTAGGCCGCGTGTTCGGCGAAGAGGCGGCCCTGCATCAACATGAAGAGTTGAAGCGTGCCGAGAACCATGAAGAGTGCGAGCGGCATGGTCAGGGCGGTTTCGACCGCGGCCTGGCCCGAGTCTCGTGTTGACCCCTCACCCCGACCCTCTGCCCGTGGGGGAGAGGGAGAGCATTGGTCATGTGACTCGGGGCGCTGCACGGGGCGGAGTGTCTGCTTTCCTCCCTCAGACCTCCATCGGTCAGCGTGCCGGTGTGTCTCGAGTGTGGGCCTTGGTGCGCCCCTGAGCGTCATGGTAGGTCGCCGCGCATGGCTGAGCTCGTGTTCTTCCGGCGTGGGGAAGAGGTGTTGAGGCTGTCGATGGGGGAAGACCGGGTGGTGCTCGGCCGTGGCGAGCGCTGCGACGTCGTCATTCCCGATCCGGAGGTCTCGCGTCAGCACGTCGCGCTCCACCTGGAAGACGGCCGCTGCGTGCTGCAGGACCTCTCGGGCAAGGGCACCATCGTCGCCGGCACGAAGGTGACCGACGGCGAAGTGCAAGACGGCGCCGACATCGCGTTGGGCCAGTGGCGCGCCATCTTCCGCAAGACGTCTTCGCTGAGCGATGGTGACGCGACCGAGCTGGGGCCGCGCACCGAACTCATCGAACGTGCCGAGGCGACTGACTCGCCAACCATTCCCGCACAGGTGCGTCTGCGCGCCGGTTCGCAAGAGACAACCCACAAGCTGCAGACCGAGGCGTTCACTGCCGGCAAGGATGCCGGAAATGACCTCGTGCTGAATCAGCGGTTCGTTTCGGGGCGTCACCTCAAGGTGACGCGTCAGAACAATCGCTTCGTGGTGAGCGACCAGCGATCGACCAACGGCACGTGGTTGGGCAACGTGCGGCTCTTCGAAGCCGAGGTGCCGTTCTTCACCACGCTGCGGGTCGGCGAAGGTGAGCTGACCATCGAGCCGGTGGCGCAAGGCGCGTCGAAAGCACCGACCGGAACCTACGGTCTCATCGGCACCGACCCTTCGATGAAGAGCCTGGTCGAGCTCATCGATCGAGTCGCGCCTTCCACCGCGGCCGTCGCCGTGTTCGGCGAATCGGGCACCGGCAAGGAGCTGGTCGCGCGCGCGATTCACTCGCAGAGCAACCGGTCGGCGGCCGCGTTCATCCCCGTGAACTGCGCTGCGATCTCGCGCGAGCTCATCGAGAGTGAACTGTTCGGCCACGAGAAGGGCGCGTTCACCGGCGCGCTCAACGCACGCAAAGGCGCCTTCGAAGAAGCCGACGGCGGCACCATCTTCCTCGACGAGATCGGCGAGCTGCCGCTCGAGCTGCAGGCCAAGCTGCTGCGCGCACTGGAGTCGGGCGAGATCAAACGCGTCGGTGCCCCCCGCCCCATCAACGTCGACGTGCGCGTGGTCGCCGCGACCAATCGTGATCTGCTGGCCATGTCGCGCGAGGGCAAGTTCCGCGAAGACCTGTACTACCGGCTCTGCGTCATCCCCCTGAACCTGCCGCCGCTGCGCGCGCGCCTGGGCGATCTCAAGCTGCTCACCGAACACTTCCTCAAGCAGCACGCGCCTCGTGGTCAGCGGGTGTTGATGACGCCCGCGGCGATGAAGGCGATCGAAGAGCACACCTGGCCTGGCAACGTGCGCGAGCTGCGCAACGTGATCTTCCGCTCACTGCTCCTGCGCAAGGGCACGAACATCGACGCCGCCGATCTCACCTTCGACGCCCGGCCCGATGTGCCGCGGGGCGTCGCCGAGCTGGAGTGCATTCCCGGCATGTCGCTGGAAGCGCAGCTGGCCCGCTGCGAGCGGTTGATCATCGAGAGCGCCCTCAAACGGTTCCCCAGCCGGGAAAAAGCCGCCCGGGAGCTCGATATCGGTCGCTCCACCCTGTTCAAGCGCCTCAAAGAGTGGGGGCTTCAGGTCGACGACCAGGCGTAGAGCCCTGATTTCACGGGCTGCACGCGCCAATAGATCGGCCGGGCGGGTGGGTCGTTTCCATGGCCCATGACCGCGCTGCCCCCGATGACCGAGCTGTACGCCCAGCACCGCCGCAGGGCCCTGGCGATTGCCCGACGAATCCTGAGGGACGCTGACGAAGCCGAAGACGTGGTGCAGGAGGTGTTCACCCGCCTCTTCAGCCAGAACGTTCGCTTCGACGGCAAGGCGGCGTACACCACGTGGCTGCACCGCATTCTGGTGAACTCCTCGATCAACTCACTGCGCGCGAAGAAACGCCGCGGCCGGTTGGAGAGCACCGTGGGCCCGTCGATCGATCCCGAAGAAGCGGCGGTGGGCAATGAGCGCCACGCCATGTTCCTCGAGGGGCTCGAACATCTGTCCGAGCAACACCGGCTGGTGGTCACCCTGCGTGATCTGCGCGGCTACTCGTACCCGGAGATCGCTCGCATGCTGCAGCTGCCGGAGGGCACCGTGAAGAGCGCGCTCAATCGAGGCCGCACGCGGTTGATGGCGCACATGGCCTCGGTGGCCAGCGATGAAGAGCCGGCACCCGCTTAGTCACTCTTCTTTCACGCCGACGAACTGATCAGCCTTCTCCTTGAACAACACGTTGAAGGTGGTCAACGAGCCATAGCAACGAGTGACGTACTGCTGCATGTCGACCTTGTCCGTGTCGGTGAGCTTGGGGTGCGTGTTGATCTTCTGCTCCAGCGTGCGGAGGCGATCACGCACCATCACCACCTTGTGAAACAGGGCATCGATGGGCAGGTCTTTGGCCTGCAGTTTTTCATCGGCGGGAATGAGGCGCACCGTGCCGCCCTCCCATTTGCCGGCGAGGGGAACGTCGGCGAGACCCGAGGCCTCGAGAAAGAGCTCCATCAATTCTTGCCGGGTCATGCTGTCTCCTTCGAAGTCGATTGATTCGCCAGGATCGTGGGCGGACACGCGAGACGGGGCGGCGTGGACCTGCTCGGTACCATCAGCCCGACGCACCACGGGGCCGATGGGTTTGAGCGCTTTGGCCCGCCGGAGCTGAGGTACGGCCGACACCGTAGCCGTGACATTTTCGCCCCGGGCCACGAAGGCGTCGCACAAGGGTGCGGAAGGCTTGAACAGGCCGCGGTTTTCCTGAACCCGGCAGGTACCGACCCAGCCTTTGATCGGGTCCAGCGAGTGAGCGCGCCACAGCTTGCAGTTGCCGCAGACCCGCTCGTGAGGCTCGAAGGTGGGCAACGCCTCGTCAGACATGCAGGTCGTCTGTAGGCGCGCAGCGCTTGTGTTTCAAGCAGGCTTTCGGTACGCGGGCCGCCGCTATGGCTCTCATCCCTCTCGAACGAATCCGCAACATCGGCATCTCCGCCCACATCGACTCGGGCAAGACCACGCTCACCGAGCGCATCCTGTTCTACACGGGCAAGATTCGCGAAATCCACGAAGTGCGCGGCAAGGACGGCGTCGGCGCCACGATGGACTCGATGGATCTCGAGCGCGAGAAGGGCATCACCATCCAGTCCGCCGCGACGTACGCGATCTGGTCGGGCGCCCTCGGCAAGACCGAAGAGCACAACATCAACATCATCGACACCCCCGGCCACGTTGACTTCACCATCGAGGTGGAGCGTTCGCTCCGCGTGCTCGACGGCGCGATCCTCGTGCTCGACTCGGTGGCCGGTGTGCAGAGCCAGTCGATCACCGTCGACCGCCAGATGAAGCGCTACGGCGTTCCCCGCATCTGCTTCGTGAACAAGATGGACCGCGCCGGCGCGAACTACCTGCGCTGCGTCGAGATGCTCAAGGAGAAGCTCGGCCACCACGCCGTGCCGATCCAGGTGAACATGGGCGCCGAAGACAAGTTCATGGGCGTCATCGACCCCGTCGACTTCAAGGCCTACTTCTTCGACGGCGAGAAGGGCGAGAAGGTTCGCTGCGAGGACGTGCCCGCCGAGTACCTCGAAGAGACCAAGAAGCGCCGCCTGACGATGATCGAGCAGGTCGCCGACGTCGATGACAAGCTCGCCGAGAAGTTCATCGGCGGCGAAGAGGTCTCTGCTGATGACCTGCGCCAGGCGATCCGCCGCGCGACCATCTCGCTCAAGATGACCCCGGTCATGTGCGGCTCGGCCTACAAGAACAAGGGCGTGCAGGTGCTGCTCGACCAGGTCTGCGCCCTGCTCCCCTCGCCCCCGGAAGTCGAAAACGTCGCGCTCGA
>JANODF010000530.1:0-2122 GCA_031412555.1 Archangium sp.
CGAATACGTCATCTTCGCGTCAGGCGGTCAGTCAGGGCAGATCCTGGTGATCGGCGTGCCTTCGATGCGGTTGCTCAAGGTGATCGCGGTGTTCACCCCCGAGCCGTGGCAGGGCTACGGCTACGGCGGCTACGGCAACAAGGTGCTCGCGGGCGGTCAGCAGTACACGGTCGGCGAGAAGCTGACCTGGGCCGACGTGCACCACCCGAACCTCTCCGAGACCAAGGGTGACTACGACGGCCGCTTTCTCTTCGTGAACGACAAGGCCAATGCGCGCATCGCGGTGGTCGACCTGAGCGACTTCGCCACCAAACAGATCGTGCCCAACAAGCTGGTGGCCTCCGATCACGGCGGCGCGTTCGTCACGCCCGACAACGAGTACGTCATCGAGACCAGCCAGTACCCCGCCCCGCTGGGCCGCGATTACGCGCCGATCTCCGAGTACAAGACCAAGTACCGCGGGCTGGCGATGTTCTGGAAGTTCGACAAGGTCAAAGGCCGCATCATCGAGAGTGAGTCGTGGGGCGTCGAGCTGCCGCCCTACACCCAGGATCTCGCCGACTGCGGAAAGCTGGCCTCTGACGGCTACGTCTTCATCAACAGCTTCAACACCGAGATGGCCACCGGCGGCATCCTCGAGGGCAACCCGCCGGTCGAGTCAGGCGCGTCACAGAACGACACCGACTTCCTCCACGTGATCAACTGGAAGAAGGCCGAGGCGCTGGTGAAGGCCGGCAAGGCCAAGGAGATCAAAGGCGTCAAGGTGCTGATGATGGACGTGAGCGGCCCCGAGAAGGTGCTCACCCTGATCCCCGAGCACAAGAGCCCGCACGGCGCCGACGTCACCCCCGATGGTGAAGACATCGTGGTGGGCGGCAAGCTCGACACCCACGCCACCGTGTACAGCTTCAGGAAGATCCAGGCGCTGATCGAAGCCGGTACCCACGAAGGCGTGGATCCCTACGGGCTGCCGATTCTCCCCTTCAAGGACACCATCCGCGGGCAGGTGGAGATTGGCCTGGGGCCGTTGCACACCGTCTACGACGGCAAGGGCTTCGCCTACACCTCGGTGTTCATCGAGTCGGTGGTCGCCAAGTGGGACCTCAAGAGCCTCAAGGTCGTCGACAAGCTCTCGGTTCACTACAACATCGGCCACATCCTCGCGGCCGAAGGCGACACCGTCAGCCCCGACGGCAAGTACGTGGTGGCGATGAACAAGATGAGCATCGACCGCTTCGCCAACATCGGCCCGCTCTACCCGCAGAACTTCCAGCTGGTCGGTCTGGAGGGCCCGAAGATGAAGCTGCTGGCCGACATGCCCATCGGCATCGGCGAGCCGCACTACGCCCAGATGATCAAGGCCGACAAGTTGAAGCCCATGAAGGTCTACCCGATGGGCACCAACCCGCTGACCGACGAGAAAGACGAGTTCGCCGTCACCCCGGGCAAGGAGCGCATCGAGCGCAAGGGCAACGTGGTCGACATCTACATGACCGCCATCCGCAGCCACTTCACCCCCGACTACGTGGAGGTCGATGAAGGCGACACCGTTCGCCTGCACCTCACCTCGATCGAGCAGGCGGAGGACCAGGTGCACGGCTTCACCATCGACATGTACAACGTGAACCTGTCGCTCGAGCCGGGCAAACACGAGAACGTCACCTTCATCGCCGACAAGCCGGGCGCGTTCCCGATGTACTGCACCGAGTTCTGCTCGGCGCTGCACCTCGAGATGATGGGCTACTTCATGGTGAAGCCGAAGAAGTAGGCCTCACCTCACCCTTCCCACCCTGCTGCAGGAGAACGTTCCATGAGACGTGTGATCATTGGTGTGGCCGCGGCGCTGTCGCTGCTGGCTTGCGAGAAGAAACCCGAAGCACCTCCGGCGGAGGCGGCACCACCTCCGGTCGTGGTGGCCGAAGCACCACCGGCCAAGACGGTCATCGAGGTGCCTGACTTCGTGATCGGCACTTCGCCCGAAGACATCAAACAGGGCGAGGCGCTCTTCGCTTCGAAGGGCTGCGTGGCCTGCCACAAGGTGGGCGGCGGCAAGCTGGTGGGCCCGGATCTCAAAGGGGTGACTGCGCGGCGCGACGCCACCTGGATCAAGAAGATGATCCTC
>JANODF010000531.1:0-9795 GCA_031412555.1 Archangium sp.
CGCTGACGCTGCCCTACGCCATCGCCTCGGTCATCCTGTTCGACCAGGCGCTCGACCTGTACAGCTTCCTCGGCATCTTCGTGCTCTTCGGCGTCGTGAAGAAGAACGCGATTCTGCAGATCGACCACACCAACGGCGTGCGCGAGAAGAACGCCGACGCGGTGGAGCACGCGCTCGATGAGGCCTTCAAGCAGAAGACCGAGACCGCGCGGCGCAACACCCTGCACGAGCTGCTCGACGTGCGCGTCGGCCGGGAGCGCCTGGAGACCGCGCTCGCCAGGGCCAACTTCATGAACTTCGCCTCGGTGGAGAAGTACACCCGCAAGGCCGCGCGGCTGAGCGCGATCCTTCAGGCAAACAAAGACCGGCTGCGTCCGATTCTGATGACCACGGCGGCCTTCGTGGCCGGCATGATCCCGCTCGTCACCGCGCGCGGCATCGGCTCAGGGTTCAACCGCGCCACCGCAGGCGTGGTGGTCGGCGGTCAGTCGCTGTCGCTGGTGCTCACCCTGCTCGCCGTTCCCGTGGCGTATTCGTTCTTCGACGACATCTCGATGATGGTGCAGCGCCGCAAGCAGCGGAACGCGCCGGCAACTGAAGCGGAAGAGACCACCACGCAGAACATCTCGGTGGCGGAGGTGGGCAAGTGAGTCGTCGTATCGTGTTGAGCGTGGTGCTCGTGTCGATGAGCGCGTCGGCGGAGAACGTGAAGACGTTCCTCGACGCGGCGGAGCAGGGCAACGTCGACCGCCGCATCTCCATCGAGCAGCGCAACCGGGCCGCCGCCGAGTACCGCCAGGCGTGGACGTCGTTGTTCCCATCGATCTCCGCCTCGGCGGGGTGGACGCACAACCAGTACCCCGCGATCTTCGACAACCCGCTCTCCGGCACGAGCGTGGTGATCATTCCGACCGACCAGTTCGAAGCGGCCTTTCGCTTCGACCTGCCCATCATCGACGTGCAGCGCTGGTTCCGGATGTCGGTCTCGGGTGCTGCGGAGGCCTCGGCTGAGCTGCGTGAGCTGGTCACGCGAGACGCGGTGCGCCGCCAGGTGGTGGCGTCGTTCTACGGCTACGCAGCGTCACTCGCGGTGATGGAGTCGGCGAAGAAGTCATCTGCCGTCGCCGCGGAGCAGCTCAAGCTCACGGAGATCCGCGCCAGCGTGGGCACCGTCACGGAGCTCGACCTGCTGCGCGCCCGCGCCGAAGTCGCACGCACCAAGCAGGTGGTGGCCGACACGGTGTCTCTCGTGGCCACGTCACGCCGCACCGTGCGGACCCTCACCGGTCTCGAGCCGCCCGAATCGCTCCCTCTTCCGGTCGATGACGTCACGCCGTCTGCTTCGCTGCCCGAGATGGAAGCGCGCATCGAAGAGCTGCCTGCCGTGAAGGCAGCGGACAAAGACGCTCAGGCTGCGGGCACCATCGCCACCGCCTCCAAACTCGCGCTGGTGCCGACGGTGGCAGCGCAGTTCACCCAGCGCTTCACCAACGCCACCGGCTTCCAGGGTCAGGCCGGCACCTACAACGCCGGCATCAACCTGACCTGGCGCCTCGATGTGCCCACCTTCATGGGCATGCAGGCGCAGTCGGCGAACGAGCAGGCAGCGCTCTTGCTGGGCGATCGCACGCGGCTGCAGGCGAGAGATCAGATCAACTCCGACTGGCAGCGCTTGCAGGCGGCGTTGATCAAGATCGAAGCGGCCACCGCGCAGGTCGAAGCAGCCCGCCGCGCCACCCAGGTGGCGAGAGATCGCTACGCTGCCGGCGTCGCCACCCAGGTCGACGTGATTCAGGCCGAACGCGACGTGTTCGGCGCCGAGGTGAGCCAGATTCAGGCCCGCACCGAGCTGGCCACCGCGCGCGCGTCGTTGCGCATCAGCGCGGCGCTCCCGTTGGAGTGAAGGTCGCGCCACCGCGCACATCTGACCATCCCGCACTTCCCGCCCGCCGCACCGAAAGGTCCGGCGGGCTTTTTTGCGTGCTGAAGCGACGCCCCCCTCAAGCCCGCCTCGGCCGCGCGTGCTCCGAGCGCAGGCACCCGCTTGCAGGTGTGCGCCACCGCCCAGAGCGCGGCTTGTCGGGAGGCGCCGTACCAAAGCGGTGAACGGGCAAAGCACGGTCTTCCCGCGCGCGGCTCACCAGCCTTCCGCCCCGCTGCAGACGCGCACGTGCCTCTGCGCGCCGACGCAGCTTTCTCGCGTTTGCCGAAGCGTTCCTGCTCGGAAGAATCCGTGGCGTATCCGATGCACGGCAGGGCTGACCTGACGCTCGCCGTCAGCGGTCTTCCTGGCCCGTTCCCCCGAGGGCCACCCACACCTCACTCCACTGAATTCTCGAAGGGGCCTCCCTTGAATCGCTCTCAGCGCATCCTCCCGTTGTGTGCCGTGTTCGCCGTGGTCTCCGCCTGCCAGTGCGGCGTGAACCCGAGCGTCGACCCACTCTCGTTGGTCATCGAGCCCACCGTGCTCACCCTGATGGCGGGTGGAGATCCGGCGCGTTGACGGTGCATCGGGTGAACGGAGAAGACGTCACCCCGCAGGTGACCTGGCTGAGCGGCGATGAAACCCTCGCGCGCGTGGAGGGCGGGCGGGTGCAGGGCCTCGCCGCCGGCACGCTGGTGATCACCGCGTCACTCGACGCCTTCAACGCAGGCGCCGACGTCGCCGTGAACGCGCGGGGCGCCACCTGCGGCGACGGGCAGAAAAATGGAGAAGAGAGCGACGTCGACTGTGGCGGCCCCACCTGCTCAGGCTGCGCCGCGGGACTGCTGTGCATCGCCGCCGCTGACTGCACCTCGGGCCAATGCGTGGGCGGCTTCTGTACCCGGCCCGCGGCCTGCGACGACGGAGAGAAGAACGGCACCGAGTCGGGCATCGACTGCGGCGGCCACCTCTGCCCTGCGTGTGGGCCGGGTCAAACCTGCAGCGGCCACCAGGACTGCGCCTCGCAGCTGTGCGTCAACGGCGTGTGCAGCGCGGCCACCTGTACCGACGGCATCCGCAATGGGCGTGAGACGGCGATGGACTGCGGCGGCCCTGACTGCGCCGGCTGCGCGCCGGGAGATCCGTGCAGCATGGGCACCGACTGCGCCTCGAACGTGTGCGCCAACGGCGTGTGCCAGGCCGCCACCTGCTTCGACGCGATTCGCAACGGGCAGGAGACCGGCACCGACTGCGGTGGCCCCACCTGCGCCGCCTGCGGCACGGGCGGAGGCTGCCTGACGCCGGCCGATTGTGCACAAGGCGTGTGCGCCAACGGCGTGTGCCAGGCCGCCAGCTGCACCGACGGCGTGATCAACGGTGACGAGACCGACCTCGACTGCGGTGGTCCCACCTGCTCGGCCTGCGCCACGGGCGGCGGTTGCAACACCGGCGCTGACTGCGCTTCGGGCGTGTGCAGTGCGAACGTGTGCCTCGCGCCGACCTGCTCCGATGGCCGTCGCAACGGCCAGGAGACCGGGCTCGATTGTGGCGGGCCCACCTGCGCGCAATGCACCACCGGCCAGGGCTGCGGCACCGGCACGGACTGTCTCTCTTCAGTCTGCACCGGCGGTATCTGCCAATCCGCCACCTGTACCGACGCGGTGAGAAACGGAATGGAGACGGGCGTCGACTGCGGTGGGCCGGTCTGCGGCAACTGCGGCGCGGGCCAGACCTGCGTCATCGCCGGTGACTGCATTTCAGGCGTGTGCAGCGCGGGCGTCTGCCAGACCGCGACCTGCACCGACGGCGTCTCGAACGGCGCGGAGACCGACGTCGACTGCGGCGGCGGCACCTGCCCGGTGTGCGGCAACGGCGGTGGCTGCACCACGGGCGCTGACTGCGTCTCGGGCGTGTGCGGCGGTGGGGTCTGCGTCATCGCGGCCTGCACCGACGGGGTGAGAAACGGGGGCGAGACGGGCCTCGACTGCGGCGGGCCCGATTGTGCGCCCTGCGGCACGGGCCAGGGGTGCACGGGCAACGGCGACTGCAGCTCCGGCGTGTGCACGGGCAACGTGTGCCAGGCGGCCAGCTGCTCCGACGGCGTGCGCAACGGGCTGGAGACGGCGACCGACTGCGGCGGCGGCGTCTGCCCCGGCTGCGGCTCGGGCTTGTTCTGCGAGCGCAACACCGACTGCGCGTCGGGCAACTGCGCCAACGGCAGCTGCGGCCCCGCCCTCATCACCGGCGTGGTGGTGATGCCCGGCTCGGGCACGGTGCCGCTGGGGCGCGAGTTGTCCTTCATCGCCACCGCGCAGTTCTCTGACGGCACCAGCACGGAGGTGACCGACACCGCGACGTGGACGAGCTCCGACACCACGGCCGCCAGCATCTCCACGCAGGGCCGGTTGCAGTCGCTGGCGCTGGGCACCACCACGGTGCAGGCCCTCTACGCCGGCTTCAGCTCGGCGGGCGCGCTGGTCACCATCACCGCACCGGCCCTCGACCGGCTCGAGCTCACCCCGCTGGGCGTGCAGCTCCCGACGGGGCTGGTGCAGGCGTACGAGGCGACGGGAAGTTTCAGTGACGGCTCGTTGGCCGACCTGACCTCGAGCGTCACCTGGTCGAGCTCGGCGCCGACCGTGGCCAGCCTTTCCAGCACGGGCCTCGCCACCGGACTCGCCGCGGGCACCACCCAGGTCACCGCCACGCTCGCGGGCGTCACCGGCTCGACGCCGTTGATCGTCACCAGCGTGTACGTCACCTCCATCAGCGTGAGCCCCGCCAGCTCCACCTTGCCTCGAGGGGTGCGCGCGGCCTTCACGGCCACCGCGTTGTTGTCCGACGGCACGGCGCGCGACGTCACCAACGAGTCGACCTGGGCCAGCACCGACCCCACCGTCGCAACGGTGAGCAGCAGCACGCCCACGCGCGGCCTGGTCACGGCTGAAGGCGCGGGCAGCACGCAAATCACCGCTGCACTCGCCGGCAACATGGGCGCGGGCACACTCACGGTGAACACCGCGACGCTCAACACCATCCAGGTCTTCCCGGCCGACGAGACGGTGCCGCACGGGTTCGTGCTTCAGTACGGCGCGGTCGGGCTCTACTCCGACGGCAACGCGTACGACCTCACCCTCACCGCCGTCTGGAGCAGCACCGCGCCCTCAGTGGCCAGCGTCACCAACACCTTCCCGCAGCAGGGCGTGGTCAGCACGCTCACCGCGGGCACCACGCAGATCGAAGCGGCGTTCAGCGGCCAGAGCGGAGCCACCTCACTGCGGGTGACCAACGCGCGGCTCACCTCGTTGTCCATCACCCCCGCACAGCTCACCCTGCCCATCGGCGCGCCGCGCCAGTACCGGGCCACCGGCGTGTTCGATGACGGCACTGCGCGCGACGTGACGGCGCTGGTTCGCTGGCGCACCGGGAACCTGGCGGTGGCGTCGATCAGCAACGCGACCACCAGCCACGGCTTGCTCACCTCGTTGGGCACCGGCAACACCACGGTGACCGCCGCCCTGGGAACGGAGCTGGCCACCGCGCAACTCCGGGTCACCAGCGCCACGCTCGAGGGGGTCTCCGTATCTCCTCCCACGCCGCGGGTCGGCCTGCAGGGCGTGGTGTCGTTCGTCGCCACCGCCGTCTACACCGACGGCACGGCGCTCGACGTGACCGAGCTGGCCGCATGGACCTCGAGCAGCGCGACCGTGGCGCGCGTGCGCAACGACACGGGCTTCCGCGGCGTGACGGTGGGCCTGAACGCAGGCACCTCGACCATCACCGCTTCGTTCGGCAGCACCAGCGCGAGCGCGGTGTTGACGGTGACCAACGCGGTGCTCAACACGCTCTACATCGCACCCGCGGTGGTGAGGACCGGCATCGGCATCGACGTGCAGTTCAACGCCTCGGGCTTCTGGTCAGACGGCACCACGGCCGACGTGACGCGCGTCGCCACGTGGACCTCGTCACTCAACTCGGTGGCGGTGATCAGCAACGTGGTGGGCAGCGAAGGGCTCGCCACCACCCGGGGCCAGGGCGTCACCACCATTCACGTGGCCTGGGCCGGGCAGGATGACGACACCACTCTGACCGTCACCGACGCCGCGATGAGTTCGATTTCCGTGACGCCGGCGGTGCACCTCACGGCCATCGGCATCGAGGTGCAGTACCGCGCGCTGGCCACGTTCAGCGACGGCACCACCTTCGACATCACCACCGTGGCGGCCTGGTCGTCGTCTTCACCCGCCGTCGCGTCGGTCAGCGGAGCGGCAGGCAGCGTCGGCCTGGTCACCGCGCTCAGCGGCGGCGCCACCACCCTGACGGCACGGTTCGGCACGGTGAGCGGTACGGCCTCGCTGACGGTGAGCAGCGCGTTGCTGACGGGGCTGACCGTGTTGCCTGCCAGCGGCATCGTGCCGGTCGGCTACTTCCGTCCGTACACGGTGAGCGCGCTGTTCGGTGACGGCCTCACCGTCGACGTCACCCGCCAGGCCACCTGGACCACGGGCAGCCCGGCGGTGGCCAACGTGGGCAACGGCGCGTTGTACGGAGGCCGGGTGACGGGCCTGAGCGCGGGCACCACCACCGTGTTGGCGCGTTTCGGTGGCCAGGGCGGCTCGGCCACGGCGACGGTGATGAACCTGCGGCTGGTGAACATCGCGGTCACGCCGGAGGATCAGAGCAGCCCGGTCGGCGTGCCGATTCAGCTGATGGCCACTGGGACCTTCTCCGACGGCACCACCACCATCGAGCTCGACATCACGCTGCAGGTTGGATGGAAGGTCTCGCCCAAGAAGAACGGCACCGTGTCGAACACCGACGGCAGCCGCGGCGTGGTCACCATGTACAACGGCTCGTCATCGGCGGTCATCCACGCGCAGTCGTCAGACCCGGGCAGCACCGCGGGCAACGCGCACACCAAGGTCTACGCGCCGTGATCACTCCACGTACAGCGCGCTGCTCATCACCCAGGGCCGCTCGGCGGTGAAGAAGGCGCGGCGCGTACCGGCGAAGTTCTTGAGGTGGCGCGGCACCATGCGCACCTCGACCCGGTAGGCGCCGCGCTGGGTGACGGGAAACTCGAGGGTGCCTTCGGTAATGGAAGCCACCTCGTCCCACCCGCCTTCACGCGCTTTGAGAAGTTGAAGCTTCAGCACCGGGGCCTCGACCGCTGGGTCGAGGCCTTTGACGTGGGGCATCACCGCCTTGAGGGTCACCCCGTTGGCCAGGCTCGCGGTCTCACCCAACTCACGCGGCGTCTGCCCTTCCATCGCCACGAAGTCGAAACCTTCTGCGTAGCCGAGGAACTCGAACACCCCGAAGTTGCGGCCGGCCTTGAGCGCTTCTTTGAGCTCCACGTCGTCCCAGGTGCCGTCGCTCTTCGGCTTGATCAGCAGGTGATTGGAGAACGCGCTCATCATGCGCCGGAAGCTGTCGATGCGTTCCCCATCCTGGAGCAGCTGGGGGAACGTGTTTCGATGACAGTCGGTGCCCATGGTGGTGACGCGGTGATGGCCGCGCGCGAGCACGGTGCCCCAGCGGTTCATGTACAGCTCGTCGTCGAGGTTGAAGGCGGCGAAGAAGAGGTCGGGGTGCATCAAGCCGTCGAGCAGGCCCTTGTCGACGTAGTTGAGGAGCAGATCGGCCGCCACGCCCGCGTTCTTGAGCGCGTTGCGATGCAGGTTGAACATCTCGAAGCCGTCGAGGTGAAGATCGCTGAGTTGATCGACCGTCCAGTCTTCGAGGTGCGGCACCAGGGTGATGCCGCCCATCGAATGAAAGGTGTCGAGCGCGGCGTCGTCGACGTCGCCGTAGAGGCTGCGCTGGGTGGCGTGCCCTTCGAGGCCGACCGGCATGGTGCCCGTCTCGGTGCCGGCCATGATCAACGCGGCAGGGGCACCGGGGCAGGCGAGCCAGTTCGCGGTGGGGCCACGGTTGCGCTGCACCAGCACGTCGCCGCGCGCGGCATCGAAGAGCAGCACGTCGGGAAACTCGTTGTCCGCAAAGCTGTCGCCGTGGTCGGTGAGGAAGAAGAAGTCGTCTTGCGTCTGGCAGACACCGCGGCGGAAATCTTCGAGGCAGGTCTGGTTGCGCACACCCGCGTCATCGTGCGGCTGACCGTCGCAGGCGTCGTGCGAATAGACCGAGTGCACGTGCACCAGGCCGCGCAGCTCCACGTAGCCGCGCGCGTTGGGAGCGCGCTCGAGTCGGAGCGCCGTGCCCGGCTGCCACGGTGTGGGCGGCACCGGCGGTTCGACCGGCTTCGGGCAGCCCATGAGACCCACGGCCAGAAAGAGAGCGTGTCGCATGGGCCCTTCTGAGCACACAATCAGGTCCACACCATGGCCCGCGTTTCCCGACGACAGCTCATCGCACTCGCCACGGCAGGCGCGCTCTATGGAGGCTTCAGATTCGGCCACACCCGCGCAGCCCGGCCCGCCGCACCGAGTGGGCCGCTCTCGAAAGACGCGCTCGATTTGATTGCCCGAGCGTGGCGCGGCCTCGAGCCGAAACGGGTGCTCGACACGCATGTGCACGTGGTGGGCAATGGCTGCGGCGGCACGGGCTGTGAAGTCGGCGAACGCCTGCAGTCGGCCTTCAATCCGATGGAGGCGATGAAGTTCAGCATCTACCTCCAGGCCTCGGGCGTGACTGATCTGAGCCGCGCAGATCAGCAGTACATCGAGCGGCTCTCGGAGCTGCTGAAGACCCAGACCCCGCACGGCCGCGCGTTGCTCTTCGCGTTCGATCACGTCTACGGCGATGACGGGAAGATCCAGCTCGAGGCCTCCGAGTTCTACACGCCCAACGACTACGTGCTCTCGCTGGCCAGGGCGTCGCCCGAGCTGTTCGTGCCGTGTGCGTCGGTGCACCCGTACCGGCCCGACGCGCTGGCCGTGTTGGAGAAGGCAGTCGCGGACGGCGCGGTCGCGGTGAAGTGGTTGCCCAACGCGATGAACATCGACCCCTCGAGCGCGAAGTGCGACGCGTTCTACGACGCGATGGTGCGGCTGCAGGTGCCGTTGATCACCCACGCGGGCGAAGAGAAGGCGGTGCACGCGGAAGACGCGCAGCGGTTGGGCAATCCGCTCCATCTGCGACGGCCGCTCGAACGTGGCCTCAAGGTGATCGTCGCGCACTGCGCGTCACTGGGCATGAACCCCGATCTCGATGCCCCGGCCGGTGCACCGTGGGTCGACAACTTCGAGCTCTTCGTTCGGCTCATGAACGAGGCGCAGTGGGATGGCCTGTTGTTCGGAGAGCTCTCGGCCATCACCCTGGTCAACCGCGTCGGCAAGCCGCTGCGATTTCTGCTCGAGCACCCTGAGCTGCACCGCCGGTTGATCAACGGCAGTGACTACCCGCTGCCCGCCATCAACGCGTTGATGCAGACCGGCGCCATCGTGCAGGCGGGTTTTCTGAACGAAGACGAGCGGCGCCTGCTCAACGAGATCGATCAACACAACCCGCTGCTGTTCGACTTCGCCATCAAACGCACGGTGAACCTGGGCGGCAATCGGTTGAGCGACGACGTCTTCATGATCCGCCCCGAGCTGTTCCCGCGCATCGCTCAATAAAAAACCCGCCGGCTCCCGAAGGAACCGGCGGGCTTGAAGTCAGAGGCGAAGGCTCAGCTGCGGCGGCGGCGGGCCAGCGCGAGCAGGCCGAGACCGAGCGCGGCAAGCGACGCATCCATCGGGATGGCGCTGCAGGTCTGGGCGCCGTTCTTGCCATCAGGCGACGCGTTCAGCTTGAGCGACGAGGTGGAGTCGCGGTTCTCAGGGTACGCGCGGTCAGCGAAGGCGAGCTTCGCCTGCAGCTGGATGTCGTAGGTGCCATCGACGTCGGCCGTGAACGAAGGCACGTTGCCG